>SLAK01000100.1 GCA_007126855.1 Dehalococcoidia bacterium
AACTCGCCAAAGATATCGCCGGCGAAGCGGGCGCCGCCTATACCGCCCACCGCCACCAGCAAGATGAACGCGGTCGACAGCAGAAAGGCGCGGCTGCGGGCGCGAACCTGGATCTCGCGCAGGGCGACCAGCCGGACGTTGTCAATCGGCTTCATCGCGCACCGTTTCCAGGAAGAGGCGGGTGAGCCCGGGCGGTTCGAAGCGGAAGTAGCGTACGCGGCCGCTGCGCAGGGCTGCGGTAAGGAGCGTGTCGACCTGCACGCCGGCGGGCACGCGCAGGACAGCGGCGCCATCCTGCGCTTCGATCACTTCGACGCCCTCGACCGCCGGCAGCCAGTCGTCGAGCGGCGTGCCGTCAGTGGCGAGTTCGACGAAGCGCACGGGGGACTGCTCGCGAAGCGTCTGCAGGTGACCGGAGAGCACCATGCGGCCGCGGTGGATGATGGCCACGTCTTCGCAGATGTCCTGAACCAGGTCGAGCTGATGGCTGGAGAAGACGACGGCTGCACCGCGGCGCGCCTCCTCGCGGATGATGTCCGCCAGGACCTCGACGGCGAGCGGGTCGAGGCCGGAGAAGGGTTCATCCAGGACGATCAGGTCGGGCTGGTGCACGAGCGCGGCCAGGAGCTGCACGCGCTGCTGGTTGCCATGGGAGAGCTCTTCGAGCTTCGAGTTGCTGCGGTCGGTGAGTCCGACACGCTCCAGCCAGGCCGCGGTGGCGGTCCGGGCGTCCGCGCGGGAGACGCCATGGAGCCGCGCGAAGTAGACGAGCTGCTCGAGGACGCGCATGCGCGGGTACAGGCCGCGCTGCTCGGGCATGTAGCCGAAGTGCACGTAGTCGGAAGGGGTTATGTCCCGGCCATCCCAGCGGACGGCCCCATGGTCGGGTTCGACCAGGCCGAAGATGCAACGCATGGCCGTGGTCTTGCCGGAGCCATTGGGGCCCAGGAAGCCCACGATGCGGCCGCGCGGCGCGGTGAGCGAACAGTCGTCAAGCGCGACGACGGGGCCATAGTGCTTCCGCAGCGATTGGAGTTCGAGCAACACGCTTCTCCGGGGAGCGGGAACGGAATTCGGGGATCGACGCTACGCCAGCGAAGCAGTGTGCGCACGCACGGCGCCTAATTGCACATAGCGCTGCCGACGGAGCAGGGTTCCTCTTCGATGCCGCCAGGCGGGAAGCGCGCCGAGCAAAGGCCGGAGGGGATGCAGGCCTCATCGCTGACCAGCTCTTCCCACTTCGCCAGGACTTCGTCTTCAGACTCCGGGCCATAGAAGAGCAGCACTCGATCGAGGTCGCCGATGTACTGGAAGCGGAGCGTGTCGATGGTGACGCCGTTGACGACGAAGGTCCACTGCTCGTCACCGGTGTTGCACAGCTCTTCGCCATCGGGGAATTCGACGCAGGAATCGCTGATGCGGAAGCCGTGGGCTTCGAAAAATTCGCCCCAGGTCGAATGGGTCAGGTGGATGTGGACCACGGTATGGCGTGGGTCGTGGATGTGCGCGGAGGGATTGAGGTCGCGCTCAGCGGTGGAGAGGAGGTCGGCCTCAGCGAAGTCAAAAGCTTCATCCCGGACGACGAGCGCGAGGTCGGCATGCCAGTGGACTGGCTGGCGCAGCGAACCGCCGGGTTGGCCCGCGTCTCCGGAGTTGCCGGAGCCGCCCCAGTTCAGCGCGAGGAGGACGCCGAGAAAGGCGACCGCGGCCAGGCCCAGGAGCCCGACGGGAAACCAGACGCGCGGCCCGAGATAGCCATCCCAGCCAGCAGGCTCGTCATCGAACTCCTCATCGTCGGGGAAACGGAGGCGGTCGTCGTCGCTCACAGCGGCCTCGCTTATTCCGAGCCGGCATCGTCACCAGGGTCGGACGTCTCACCGGTCTCATCGTCGTCAAGCTCTATTTCGACTCCATTGCCGGCGCCCGCTTCGCCGCCAGCCTCGACATCGCCCAGGAGCTCTTCGAAGATTTCGCGCCAGCCTTCCATGGAGCCGATGGCGCCGCTGATGGGCATGCCATTGACCAAAAAGCTGGGGGTGCCGGTGAAGCCATAGGACTGGGCTTCGGCGCGGTCGTCCTGGACCTCGTCGATGGTCGCGTTAGTGTCGACACACTGGTCGAATTCCTCTGTATCGAGACCGATGTCACGGGCATAGCTTTTCACAGCATCGCGGTTGAAGCTGCCGGTGCCGGTACCCTGCCTGACCTGCTCCTGGAAGAGCTTGTTGTGCATATCCCAGCCGCGACCCTGGCGGACGGCGCACTGCGCTGCTTCAGCGGCGATAACCGATTCGTTGCCGAGCACGGGCAGGTGGCGTGTTTCGATGCGCACCAGGCCGGCTTCCACGAATTCTTCGATGAGCTGCGGTTCCTGGTCAGCGGCGAACTGCATGCAGAAGGGGCAGCGGAAGTCGATGTAGCTCTGGACGATGATGGGCGCGTCCGGGTCGCCCACCGCAAGACCGTCGGCCAGTTCGTCCGGGAACTGCGCGTGGGCTGCCTGGAGCATCTCGACGAATTCTTCGTCGCTATCGCCACGGGTGCTGACGAAGATCAGCGCGGCGCCAAGGATGACGACGAGGGCACCGATACCGATCAGGTAGGGCAGCGAGAAAAAGGAGCCCGGGCCACCAGCGGCCGAGGGCTGCTGCTTCTTCGAAGCCGGGCGTTGACCGCCGCGCTGGGCGCGCCCTCCGCGTTGCGAACGGCGTTGCTCTCGACGTGCCTGGCGGTTGGTCATATGTCAGTCCCTGGTGTGCGTGATGAGTGCCACAAATGGCCGGGGGCGAGCTGGCGCCCACCTGAAACGAGGATAACAGTGACCGCAATTCCGGACACGTAAGTTGCTTCAGAAATGGTGAACGTCCCGGCCGTGTGCGATGGGCAGGGCAGGTGCCGGTCCATCAGTTCGCGCCATTCGTCGAGCGAGCCGGGGACTTCGGCGAGGGGTTCGCCGTTGAGGACGAAGCCCGGCTTCACTGGAGGAAGTCCTGCACGATGCGGATGAAGGTATCGAACTGGTCGTGGTGGACCCAGTGGCCGGCGCCGGCCACTTCTTCGGCGCGGACATCGTGGAAGGGGCTGAGGTCGAGCCTGAAGTTCTCGCGTTTCCCCCAGCCTTCGTCGCCATAGAGGATGAGGATGGGGCAGCGGATCTGGTTCCAGAGGTCGCGGGCGTCGCCGGTGTTGAATTCGTAGGGCGAGCCTGCACGGGTGAAGTTATCGAACTTCCAGGCGACGCCGCTGTTCTCGTGGCGGACACCGTGCTCCGTAAGATGGCGGGCCAGCTCTGGCGTCAGGTGGCTGTTCGCTTCGAGCATGCGGCGGGTGGCTGTTTCGACATCGGGGTAGGTGCGGGGCTCGCGTTCTTCGAGCTGGCGCATCTGGCTGATCCATTCGCGCATGCGGATATGCGCGGGGCGCGGGCGGCGCGTGATCCAGCCGAGCCCGGCCATGCCTTCGATGCTGATGAGCTTCGAGACCTTGTCAGGGAAGGTGCCGGCGAACTGGAGGGCGATGCCACCGCCCAGGGAATGGCCGACGAGGGCGAAGGGTTCGCGCCCAAGGTGCTCGGCCAGGGCGTGGATGTCGAGCGTGTAATCGATGATGGAGTAATTGCCGCCGCGGGCCCACTCCGAGTCGCCATGGCCGCGAAGATCGGGCGCGTATACGCAGAAATGCTCGGCGAGCACGGGTGCGACCGCGTCCCAGGAGCGGGCGTGGTCGCGGGTGCCATGGATGAGGATGAGCGGCGGATTGGCTTCGTCGCCATAGATCCAGTAGCGCAGGTTGAGGCGCTGGGACGAGTAGGAACAGGCTCGGGGTTGCATGGTTGCCAGTGTACGGGGGCGAGCGCACATGGTCGTGCGGCCAAAAGATATACAGGATGTTGCCGATAGTAGAGACGACGAAGGCCGTTCAGCGGGCGGCCTCCAGACCCTGGAGGGCAGTGTGCAGGACACAGGCCAGGGCAACGAGATACGCGACGATATCCTGGTTGAGCTTGCGACGCTGATCGCGGAGCGGCAAAGCCTGGAAAGCGTATTCCGCGCGTTCGCCGAACGGCTGCTGAGCGGCACCGCGTTCGACTTCGCTACGCTGGCGATGCTGGATGCAACGCGGCACGAGTATGTCACGGTTGCGGCCTATCCGGAGGAAGAGATGGCGGAGGACGCGCCGCGTTCGTTCCGCATTGAGCAAATGAAGCCGTGGGCACTGCGGCGCTTCCGCGATGGCACTGAATACGAGCCGCAGCACGCGGGAATCCAGGCAGGCACCATGCTGCATGCCTACGGGCTCCGGCGGGCATGGACCATGCCGCTCCTCGACGAGGATGCCGTGCTCGGCATCCTGACGGTGGCGCGATATTCCCGAGAGCCCTTCCTGCCATCGGAGCAGGCGTTCCTTCGCAAGGCGGCGCGTCTGCTAACCAGCGCGGTGCGCGAAGAGACGCGGGTGCACGAGGCACAGCAGGAAGCTGCCCGCAGCCAGCTCATCAGCGAGCTGTCGTTGCTGCTGAACGAAGAGGAGCCTGTCGCATCGCTGTTCGACCGGGTGCACGCACTGCTGGGCGAAGCGATCCAGACAGATTTCGCCATGCTCGGGACAACGAACGGCGACAATGCGCTACACGTGATACGGGCATCGCCGCCGCTGAGCCGCCAGGCCCGCCACGAGATCTCGGGCTTTCACCACGAGTGGGCGAACCTGGAAGCGGGGCTGCGGGAGTTCAACCTTGCGGAACCTGGTGCCGGGCCCGCATGGGGTGGGCCGCTGCGCGACCTGAGCATGAGCACATGCCTCATGGCGCCGCTCCAGCAGGGCGGGACCAACCTGGGTGTGCTGGTGCTGGCACGCTCGCGGGCGCAGCCCTTCACCGAGCGGGACCACCGGTTCATCGAACTGGTCGCGACGTTGCTGTCGCAGGCGATGGCAATCGAGCGCCGCTACGAGGCCAGCCAGCGCGAACTGGAAGAGCAGCGCGTGATCGCGGCCATCATGTCGGCCGCGGCGCGAGAATCGGATCCGGCAGGGCTCTTACGGGCGATCCAGGGGCCGCTGGGCCAGATCATTCCGGGCCCGGTGGCGTTTTTCGGCTTCCAGGAAGACGATCGGGTGAGCTTCGTCTTACCGGACGGCTCCGTCTCGGAGCGACAATTTTCGATGGTCGGCGACCAGGTGGTGTATGCCCGACTGCCTGGCACGCTGCGCGATCTGCCGCAAATCCGGCGGCTCGGGCTTCGGGCGACGGCTGTGTCGCGGGCACAGGCAGGCGGCACAACCGTGGGCTACCTGGTGATCGGCAGCCAGGACGCGACGGCGGAATTCTCCGCCGCGCAGCTCGAACTCTTCAGGCTGGTTGCGCAGCTTATCGGCCCGGTCCTGCGGCACGCGCAAGAGACAGCGATGGGCGAGCGCGAACGGTCGCTGCTGCGGCTCGCCTTTGGCGCGCTGAGCGAGGGCATTGTGCTGGTCGACCGGGATCTCAAGCCGGTCTACCACAATGAGCTTGGCCGCCTGGTCATCGGGCTGGCGGGCGCCAACGGAGATGTGCCGGACTGGAGCGCGGCGTTGCCGCCGGAAGTGGCGATCAAGCTCAGGACCACGGCGCTCTACAACATCGCGACACGCGGGCGGACGATGGTGGTCTCGAACGGCAACGAGCGGTGGCTAGATTTCAGCTTCGTGCCCATCGAGCACCCGGAATACCGGCTGATGTGCGTCATCCGCGATGTCTCCGAGGAAGTGGCACTGGAGCAGCGGGAAGAGCACCACCGCGAGGAGATGGAGCGTGCCGCCAGGCTGGCAGCGCTGGGCAGCCTGGTTGGGGGTGTCGCGCACGAGCTCAACAACCCGCTGACCGCCATCCTCGGCTTCTCGGAACTGCTCGCAGATACGCTTCCCGCTGGCCAGGCGGCCGACGACCTGCGCGTTATCAAGCGCGAAGCCGAGCGGGCGAAGCACATCGTGGGGGACCTCCTGTTCATTGGAAGACCGGCCCCGGTGGAACGTCGTGAGTTTTCGATCGGCACGGTGCTCGGGCACATCGAGCGCGTGCGGCAGTCGACGTGGATCCAGGCCAACATCGATGTCCGCATGGAACTCCCGGAAGAGGAGATCACGGCCTGGGGCAACGAGGACCGCATCACGCAGGTCGCGCTGAACCTGATCACCAACGCAGAGGACGCGGTCGCGAATGCGGAGCCGGCCCAGATCGTGGTGCGCGTGTACGAAGAGGACGAACACGCGGTGCTGGAAGTCCGGGACAACGGGAGCGGCATGGAAGAGGCGACGCGGCGGCACATCTTCGAACCCTTCTTCACCACCAAGCAGGGAACCGGAACCGGGCTGGGGCTGAGCGTTTCCTACAGCATCGTCCAGGCGCACGATGGGCAGCTGGAGGTTGAATCGGTGCCCGGCGAGGGCGCGTGTTTCCGCGTCCGGTTGCCACGCAAAGCTTCTCGGCAGGAGCCGGTGCGGCTGCCTGAACCAGCGGAGGACGAGCGAAACCTCCACATTTTGGTGATCGACGACGAACCGAGCCTGCGGAAAGTGTGCCAGCGGATGGTACGGGCGCTGGGCCACGAATGCTCGGTGGCCGATGGGGTGGAGAGCGCGGTGGCCCTGGCCCAGGAACAAGATTTCGACCTGGTGCTGTGCGATTACCGGCTTACCAACGCATCGGCGGACGAGGTGATCCATGCCTTCGAAACGGTGAACCCGGCGCTCATTTCGCGCACGGTGCTGGCGACCGGGGCGATGAACGATGAAGGTGTGGTGGCGCTGCTCGAGCGGTACCAGCTCAAGCTGCTCCCGAAGCCGTACGGCGCGGATGAGATCGCGGCACTGATCAGCGAGCTGGAACCGGCGGCGTAGCGGCCGCACTCACTTCAGCGCATGGCCGCCGGGCTGACACTGGCGGCAGAAGCTGGTGATGCGCTGGTTGGCCGTGATCTCGCTGATGGGGCTTCCGCAGCGGGGGCATGGTTCGCCGCCGCGGCGATGGACGCGGAGAAAGTCGCGCCGCTCGGTGTAATCGAGGATGCCGTCTTTCACCATGGCAGCGCGCGCAAGGGGCGTGGCCCATTCGACCACGGAGCGTGAGGCGCGGTAGAGGCGGCGCAGGTCATCGTCGCCGAGATCTGTGCGCGCGGTGGCCGGGTTGATGCCCGCTTCCCAGAGGATCTCGTCGCTGTAGGCGTTGCCAATGCCCTGGACGAAGGCTGCGTTGGTGAGGACGTTCTTCACCTGGCCGCGGTATTTGCGGATGCGTTTGAGCCATTCGTCTTCGGTCAGCGCGGGGTCAAGCAGGTCGGGGCCGTTCTCGGTCCAGTTGGGGATCGCTTCGAGGCCGCCGGAGGGGAGCAGGTAGATCTTGCCCATGACGCGCTCGTCG
>SLAK01000277.1 GCA_007126855.1 Dehalococcoidia bacterium
GCGAAGGTGCTGAGCGAGGGCATCGGCTTCGTCGGCGACGTTGCGCGGCTGAAGTTGACCTATGACCAGCCGGCGGATGATGCCCGCACGACTGTCATCGCGAAGGTGCCGACGGCGAACGAGGGCTTCCGGCGGCTGGGACAGGCCTTTGGCTTCTTCCAGAAGGAAATCGGCTTCTACCGGGAGGTTGCGCCGACGCTGGACCTGAGCATCCCGCGGGCGCTGTACCTGGGCGACGAGCCGGAAGCGGGCAACTACATCCTGCTGCTGGAAGACCTGGACCCGATGCGGCCGGGCGACCAGCTTGCTTCCTGCTCGCTGGAGGAGGCGGAGATGGCGCTGCGCGAGGCCGCGCGGCTGCACGCCTTCTGGTGGGAACACCCGCGGCTGCCGGAATTTTCGTCGTGGTTGCCTGGGGTGGGGGACCCCTATTTTGGCCTCCTGGAGCAGGGCTACCAGGATGCGTTGCCCCACTTCGCGCAGAATTTTGGACACCTGGTGGACGACCGGATCGTCGAGCTTGCCGAGGACTTCGGGGGACGCTATCACGAGGCCGTGCAAGCCGGGCCGGCCCGCGGTAGCCAGACATTCATCCATGGCGACTTCCGGCTGGACAACATGATGTTCGGCGATGGCGCCGAGACGCCGCGGCTGGTGGTGCTGGACTGGCAGTTGCCGTTCCGCGCGAACGGCCTGTGGGACGTGGTGTACTTCCTGGGAGGCAATTTCCCGCCGGAGTGGCGCCGGGAGCACGAGGAGCACCTGCTGCGCGTCTACCACGACGCGCTGGTCGAGAACGGGTTAAGCGCCTATTCGTTCGACCGGTGCGTGGACGACTACCGAGCCTGCGGGCTGGTACTGGTCGGCTACCTGGTGACCGGCGCGAAGGATATCGACCCATCGAGCTTCAACGATCGCGGTCAAACGCTGTTCGAGACGATGTTCAACCGCTATTCGACGGCGATCATGGACCTGGAGTCGTGGCGCTATCTGCCTTGAGCCGCTTCGTGCAGCGCCGCCGCCGTCGCCTCGTCGGCGGGGAAAAAGGCTTCGACCGAGAGCTCGGCGACGGTGATGTCGAGGGCGGTGCCGAAGGTGGCGACGGTGCTGAAGAAACGCAGCTCGCCGCCGCTGTCACTGCGGAGCACGAGCGGGACGAAGAGGCGACCGGCGGTGTCGCCGGGATGCATGTGGCTGTCGTGGACACCGGGATAGCTGCGGAGCTCAGCCGCGAGTTCGCTGAGGGCCGGGTCAGCCGATACGGCGATCTCGCGATGGAGGCGGTCGAGCAGGTGGGCGCTGTACTCGGGCAGGTTGGCAATGCGGGGCGCCAGGCCGTGGGGGTGGAGGCTGATGCGGAGCGCGTTCGCGGGCGGTTGGAGCAGTTCGGGGGCGACGCCGGTGCTCAGCACAGTCATCGCCGGGCGGTTCGCCGTGACAAGGTCCCAGTGGCGGTCGACGACGATGGCCGGGAAGGGTTCGTGGCCGCCCAGGATGGTGTCGAGCGCGGCGCGGATCGGGCCCATCTCGGCAGCCTCGAGCGGGGTGCTTGCGTACATGGGAGCGTAGCCGGCCGCCAGCAGGAGGTTGTTGCGCTCGCGCAGGGGGATGTCGAGGAAGCCGGCCAGGTGGTGCAGCAATTCGCGGCTGGGGTTCGAGCGGCCGGTTTCGACGAAGCTCAGGTGCCGCGCGGAGACGCCGGCGTCGAGGGCGAGGTCGAGCTGGCTGAGGCGCCGCCGCCTTCGCCATTCGCGTAGCAGTTCGCCTACGGAGCCGTGCTGGATTACGGCAGTCATGGCGGGAATCGTAGCGCAGCGGTACGGGCGCGTCGCTTACGCCGGAGGTAATCGCGGCCGTTCACAGGGGGCGCCACGCTGCCTGTGGAACAACCAGTTCCACGGAGGAATCGCTATGAACGAACTTGCGAAGACCATCGACATCTACCTGGACGCCTGGGTCGAGCCGGACGAGGACGGCCGCGCGGACTTGATCCGGCAGGCCTGGAAGCCGGATGGCCGCCTGGTGGACCCGCCGCTGACCGGCGAGGGTCATGCGCGCATCAGCCAGATGGCGGCGGCGCTGCAAAGCAACTTTCCCGGGCACGCGTTCCGGCGCGTGAGCGGCATCGACGAGCACCACGGGCAGTTCCGCTTTGCCTGGGAGCTGGTGGCGCCGGATGGGACGGTGGCTATGGCGGGCCTGGACGTCGGCGAAGTCGCGGAGGATGGCCGGCTGGTGAAGATCGCCGGCTTCATCGGGCCTCTGCCGGCCCTGGCCGGCGCACCACCGAAGGCGGGCGTCGACGCCATCTGACCGGGAGGCCCAGCAGTGGACACCTTCGCGAACACCATGGGGCAACTGGCCTGGGGCGAGCTGAGCTGGCTGCCGGGCGTGGTGTTGGTGGCGCTTGGTGCGCTGCTGTTCGCCGCGGCTCTTGCCTGGCCCGCGGCGAGCCCCTCGGCCAGCATCCGTCTGGTGCTGCGGATACGGCGGCTCATCTGGGCACTGGTGCTGGCGCTGCTTGGCGCCGGGCTGGTGCTTCAGCAACCGGTGCTGGTGGTGGCGGCGCTGGTGTTCGGCTTCGAGGAGACGCTGGAGACGGGCATCGTGCTCTACGCCCTGCGCCGCGACCCTGCGGCGTGAACTGGGCCGGACGGGAACGAGGCTTAGCCGGTGGTGCCGGTGCGCAGCTCTTCGCCGCAGGGTTCGCCGGGCAGGCAGCAGAGCTCGTCACCGCCCAGGATCGTCAGCAGGTCCCCATGCGGCTTGATGGACGTGATGGGGGCCTCTTCAACACGGGCAGGTTGGGGCGCTATCCACCACTGCCGGCGTGTGCCGTTCATCCGCGTGCGGAGCATGCCTTCGAGTGTCACCTCCCAGAGATCGACGGCGACGCGGCGGCCGCCGCGGTGGAAGTAGTAGGTGAACAGGTTCTCGAGGGAGCTGCGGACGACGGGCGTGAGGGCGAAGGTCCCATCGCGTTCGACGTTCACGCTTGCGTAGGCCAGGTGGTTTCCGGCCGTATCGGTAATGGCGGCGAACATCTCTTTCATTCGATACTCCAGCGCTGCGATCCCCATGAGTACCCCTGGCTCGCAACGGTACGGACGAAAAGTACCGGCTGCACGGGTCAAACCGGCCCTCGTGGTAGGCCCTTCGGCCCAACTCGCCGGGCACACGTGGGCGCTTCACGGAAAGCACCGCGAAGGCGGCCCCCCGCGGGCGGCTCGCTCGATTGCCTGTGATTCGATGCGCTGCCACGATGCAGCGGAACTTCGCGCCGGGGTTCCCGGCCGCTTACCCGGGGAGCTGTGCCACCTTTTGCCAACGTCGCCGCTGTCGCCGCCGGGGGGATGATCGGCGCCTCTGCGCGCTATCTCATCCTGGTGGCGTGGCCGAACCCGGACGCCGGCTTTCCGCATACCACGTTTGTCGAGAACATCGTGGGCGCCTTTCTCCTCGGTCTTTTCCTGATGCTGTTGCTGCACCGCTTGACCTGGCGGGTCGACCTCCGCCCGCTGGTGGCGACCGGGGCGCTCGGCTCGTTTACCACGTTCTCCGCGCTGACCGAGGAGGTCGTGGTGCTGGTAGACGAGGGGCGCGCCGCTGTGGCCGTGGCCTATGCGGTGGCGAGCGTCGCGCTGGGGTTGCTGGCAGCGGGGGCGGGCATCGTGCTCGGGCGGGGGCTCGGTACACGGGGGCAGCGCGCATGACGACGCTGGCGGTTGTCGCTGTCTCGGGCGCGGCGGGCGCGGTGGCGCGCTACCTGGTGACCTACTGGGTGACGGTGCACCTGGAGCCGCGGTGGCCCTTCCCAACGCACGATGTGGACTGGGGCACGCACGCGGTGAACATCTCGGGGTCGCTGGCCATCGGGCTGCTGTTCGGGCTTGGCCTGGACACGGTGTCGCCCGACCTGCCGCGGTATGCGATCGCGACGGGCTTCCTGGGCGCCTACACCACCTTTTCGACCTGGATGTACGAAAGCTGGCGCCTGTTCGAGGGCGGCCGCCGCTGGGCGCCGCTCTTCAACGCAGGAGGCGCGATGGTTGCGGGGATTGCGGCGACAGCGCTGGGGTTTGGGCTGGGCGCTGCGATCGTGTGAGCTCCGGGGATGGCTGCTTGCGCCGGGAATTCATCGACTGTAGAATTCAACACATGATGAATTCAGCAACCCGCTCGGGCCGGCGCCCGGGAAGCCCTAACACTCGCGACGACATCCTCGCTGCCGCGCGGGAGACCTTTGCGGACGAGGGCTATGAGCGCGCGTCGCTGCGCCGCATCGCGAGCCGCGCAGGGGTGGACCCCGCGCTGATCACCCACTATTTCGGCTCCAAGGAAGGCCTCTTCGATGCCGCTATGTCGCTGCCGTTCGACCCCGAGGCAGTGGCCGGCGTTGTCTTCGGCCCGGGGCTCGATGGCGCCGGCGAGCGGCTGTGTTCTACCTTTCTTGGCCTCTGGGAAAGCGCTGACTATGGCAAGCAACTGCGCGGCGTGGTGCGAGCAGCCGCATCCGATGCCAGGGCCGCCAGCCGTCTGCGGCGTTTCTTAGAAGAGGAGATGGTGAGCGTGGCGGCCGGCCACATAGGGGCGGACCGGCCGCATTTGCGAGCGGAGCTGGCCGCTTCTCACCTGCTCGGGACAGCCCTGGCGCGCTACATCCTTGGGGTCGAGCCGCTAGCCACCATCCCACGGGAGGAACTCGCGAGCTGGCTCGGGCCCGTCATCCAGCACTACCTCACGGGGGACCTGGAGTCCCCGGCGCCTGGCAAGGAGAAGCCATGAACTACCAGACCTCATCGTCACCAGTCTCGCTGCGCGGCCTGCGTGTGGTCCGCGGCGCAAGGGAGGTCATTCCTGGCCTCGACCTGGACATTCGCCCACACGCCGTTACGGGTCTGCTCGGGCCGAGCGGCTGCGGGAAGTCGACCCTGATGCGCGCGATCGTGGGTGTGCAGCAGATTGCGGGCGGGGAAGTCCGCGTGCTTGGCCACCCGGCCGGGAGCCCGCTGCTGCGCCGCCGCGTGGCCTATGTTACCCAGGCGCCATCGGTCTACGCGGACCTCAGTGTGCGGGAGAACCTCGATTACTTCCGGCGGGTCCTTGGGGCGCCGGCGACGGCGGTCGACCGGGTGATCGAGCTGGTCTCGCTCCAGGAGGCGGCGAACCAGGTCGGCGAGAGCCTTTCGGGCGGCCAGTTCGCACGCGTCTCGCTCGCTGTCGCGTTGCTCAATGCCCCCGACCTGCTGGTGCTCGACGAACCGACGGTTGGCCTCGACCCCGTGTTGCGGCGTGACCTGTGGCGTTCCTTTCACCGGCTTGCTGAAGCGGGGACGACGCTACTGGTTTCGAGCCATGTGATGGACGAGGCACTTCGCTGCGACGAGCTGCTGCTGATGCGCGAGGGCCGGCTGCTCGCCCACGAGCCGCCGGCGGAATTGTTGAAACGCACCGGGGCAGAGGATGTTGAGGCGGCGTTTCTCGGGCTGGTGGAAGAAGCGGAGCATGCGGCATGATCCATCCAACATTGATCCTGGCCACTGCCGGGCGGGTGCTGAACCAGCTCCGGCGCGACCTTCGCACCGTCGCCCTGCTCCTCCTGGTCCCTGCAGTTTTGCTGGTGCTCGTGCGCGGCGTGTTCCATGGGCAGGACGAGGTATTTCAGCGCGTCGGGGTGCCGCTGCTGGGGATCTTCCCGCTTACCTCCATGTTCCTTGTCACGTCCATCACGGTGCTCCGCGAGAGGACCAGCGGGACGTTGGAACGGTTGATGACGATGCCTCTTGCGAAGGCCGACTTGCTCCTGGGCTATGCGCTGGCCTTTGGCGTGCTGGCGGCGGCACAGGCGCTCGTGGTTTCGGCTGTTGCTTTCGGGTTCCTGGGCCTGGAATCCCAGGGGCCGATCCTGGCGATCGTCGCGGTGGCGATGCTGAATGCGATGCTCGGTATGGCGCTGGGGCTTTTCGTGAGCGCATTTGCCAGCACCGAGTTCCAGGCCGTGCAGTTCATGCCGGCCTTCATCCTGCCGCAGCTCGTGCTCTGCGGGTTGCTGGCTCCCCGCGAGACGATGGTGGCGCCGCTTGAGTGGGCAGCACTGGTCATGCCGATGACCTATGCGTACGACGCGTTGCTGCTGATCGCGGCCGGCAACGGCGCGAGCTTTGCGGGCGCCCGCGATGTGGGCATCATGCTGACCTTCACCGTCGCGGCGCTGCTCGCGGGCGCCGCAACACTCCCGCGCCGCACGCCGTAGGGCCCTGGTTTCCGCTGCCGGTCAGCTCCTTGCCGGGCTGGCCGGCGCTTCGGGACCGGGATGAGCGCGCCGTCTCCTGGCGGATCCGCCGATGACCAGCGCTGCCGAGATGATGATGACGTTCTTGATGATGTACTGACCTTCGAGGCTCGGGGCAAAGGGCACGCGGCCGGCCTGGAAGGCCACGTCAGGGAGTACGAGGAGGGGCAGGAGCGTGCCCACCATCTGCCCGGCGAGGAGCGCGATGGCGATGCGCAGGGTCCGCTGGAAGAGGAAGGTGATGCCGATGGCGACTTCCCACCAGCCGATGATGTGTAGCCATACTTCGCCGCCAAAGATGGGCATCCAGTCGACGGTGGCCAGGACCAGCCCCTCGGCGGGGGAGAGGCCCAGCACCTTGAGGATGCCGAACCAGATGAATACCAGGGCCAGCGAAACGCGGAGCGCAAGGAGGCCCCACGCGCGCATGAAGGCGGCGATGTGGTAATCGAGGATGTCGAGCTTACTGGCGATCTCTTCTGGCGCGAGCTGCGCCGGGATGCCGCCATCGTCCCGGTTGGAAACCCGGTTACCCATGAGAGCGAGCCTCCTCGCCGCCTGCACGTCCGCCCCTCAGGTGGAGTGCTCACTCCACCTGTATCCAGCGTAGACGATGGGAAGGTGCGCGATGCCGGATTGGTATCTGTGGCTTTACGCATAGCGGCGCGGGATGCCGGGCGGGGACACGGAGCGAGGGGCCCTAAGGCGTTAGGGCGGCCTCGCTCATGTACGTCACGCAGGCGTGACGTTCTGGTTATGGTGGAAGACGTTTTCCGGGTCGTACTGCTTCTTGACGGACTGGAGGCGCTGGTAATTGACGCCGAAGGCCTGGGCCGCGGCGCTGGTGGCTTCGTCATCGGGCAGGTAGTTAACGTAGCGGCCTTCGCTCATGAACGGGCTCAGAGCGTCGTACGATTCGCGGACCCAGGCGATGTTGTGCTCGGTCGCGGAGGGTTCCAGCCACTCGCCGGCGACCACGAGGTTGTAGGCTTCATCGCGAAGCGGGAAGGCGGTCTCGGTTGCGGGCACGCGGGTGACGGCGCCATGGAAGTGCTCGAGTATCATGCC
>SLAK01000161.1 GCA_007126855.1 Dehalococcoidia bacterium
AGTAACGGCGCGTCTTCGGTTCCAGCCGGTCGAGGATGCGAGACTTTTCGACTTCAACCATTTCCCCGTTGCAGCGCGGGCAGCGCTGGAGCGGCTGTTCGATCCGCGCCAGGTCGAAGCGCCGCACGACCTCTTCCAGCTGCCTGCCGGGGTCGTCGTCGCGGACGCAGTAGCCGCGCTCGACCATGGACCGCCGCAACAGGCCGCGGTCGCGCGTCAGGAGCACCCGCCCCTCGCTCGCGGAGATCCGTGCCAGCTCGTCGTCGTCCAGGTCCGGGCTATAGAGGGTGTCGAAGCCCAGGAAGCGCAGGTAGCGGGCCAGTTTGCCCAGGTGGCCATCGGCCACGAAGCGCAGCACCCGCAGCGGCTCCGGCCGCACCCGCGAGACTGCGGCGATATCAAGCGATTCGAACACCGGGTAGACGCTGATGCGGTCGCCATCGCGGACGATGTAGTCGAAGCCCACGGACTCGCCGTTCACCAGGACGAGGTCGACCTCCGTGTGCGGCACGCCGAAGCGCTCGATCAGATCCTTGACCGAAGCCCGGTTCACCGCGCAGGCCAGGTCGCGTGCGCGCCGCTCCGGCGGCAGGAAGTCGTTCAGCTCGGCGTAGAAGCGCAGCGATGCGGAGACAGCCGCCATGCCCCGAGTGTAGATGGGGCTGAGCAAGCTTGCCGTCCGGGAAGGCTTCCGGTAGACCTCGGGCAACACGCTACAAGTGAGGCCCAACATGCTCATCGAATTCCGGCATTACACCTGCAGGCCCGGCAAGCGCGACGAATTCGTCCGCTTCATGGAAGAAGAAATCATCCCCTTCCAGGTGGGGCAGGGTATGGTCATCCTTGGCAGCTTCGTCGGCGAAGAAGACCCGGACGCCTATTTCTGGATGCGTCGCTTCAAGGACGAAGACGAGCGAAAAGCGCTCTACGAAGCCGTCTACCAGAGCGACCGCTGGAAGGACGACATCGGCCCCAGGGTGCCCGAGTACATCGACCGCGAGACGATCAAGGTGACGCGGCTCCTGCCGACGGCGAAGTCCGCCATCCAGTAGAGCGCAGCCCCTCGCATGGTGGCGAATGGCCCGGACGGCCGTGCTGGCTGAGCCCTTCGATCCTGTACGTCCGTGGGGCCAGCGGGTACCCTCCATGTGGTGTAGTGCATGCTGCGACGGGCACAGTCCACCGGTGTGGGCGGATGTTACCGTGTAGCCATCGCGCGATCGCGCCGCCCGATCGCAAATTCCGCGACTATGGAGAGTGAATGTTTAGCACCCGATTTACTGAAGAGTTCGGCATCGAGCACCCGATTGTCTGTGGCGGGATGACCGGTGTCGGCACAGCCGACCTGATTGCGCCGGTTGCCAACGCAGGCGCCCTGGGCTTTATCACCGCCCTCACCCAGCCCACGCCCGACGCGCTGTTGAAGGAAATCCAGCGCTGCCGCGAAATGACCGACAAACCCTTCGGCGTGAACCTGACCATCCTGCCGACCATCAATCCCGTTCCCTATGACGAATACCGCGACGCCATCATCGAAGGCGGCGTCAAGATCGTGGAGACCGCGGGTAACAACCCCGAGCCCCACCTCCCGTCCTTCAAGGCCGCCGGCGTGAAGGTTATCCATAAGTGCGTCGCCGTTCGGCACGCGATCAAGGCCGAGAAGCTCGGCGTCGACGCTATCAGCATCGACGGCTTCGAATGCGCCGGCCACCCCGGCGAGGACGATATCCCCGGCCTGGTGCTCTTCCCGGCAGCCGCCGACAAGGTAAACATCCCCCTGATCGCCAGTGGCGGCATTGCGGAGGCTCGCGGCATGGTGGCTGCGCTCGCGCTCGGCGCCGACGCGGTGAACATGGGCACCCGCTTCATGGCCACCGTCGAAGCGCCCATCCACGAGAACGTGAAGAAGCAGATCGTGGCGAACGACGAGCGGCAGACCGACCTGCTCTACCGCAAGTTCCACAACACGGCGCGTGTGGCGAAGAACGCCGTTTCCCAGGAAGTCGTGAAGATTTCCGCGCAGCCCGAGGCGAAGTTCGAGGACATCGCACACCTGGTCGCCGGCGCACGTGGCCGCAAGAACGTGATGGAAGACGGCGACGTCGATGGCGGCATCTGGTCGGCCGGCATGGCGCAGGGCCTCATCAACGACATCCCGACTGTTGCGGAGCTCGTTTCGAACATGGTCGCGGAAAGCGAACGGATCATCCGCGAGCGCCTGGAAGGGATGCTGAGCGGCGCTTCCCGCATGGCGGGCACGCCTGGCGGCGGCTCCTAGCAGCGCCTCCACAGTCACGACCGTCGAAAGGGCCCGGCATTGACGGGCCCTTTTCCTTTGCGCTGCGTCTGGACGGATCGCCGGCGTGTCCGGGGCCGTTCATTAGAGACAATAACGGGCCGAGGGGGGACACTGGATGGCAGGGACGCCGGAGGGCGGGAGGATAGTGTGTGAACCGGTGGATCGTGGCTTCGGTTGCGCTGGCAGCGTTGCTTGTGGCGGCGAGTCTTGCCGCCTGCCGCGAAGCGGAGGGCGTCGACTTCAGCGCCCAGGTGCCCGATGGCGCCCCGCAAATCGACCAGCATGGGCTCCAATTCGACCCGACGTCGCTCACCGTGAGCGTCGGCGAGACGGTCTACATTACGAACAGCGAATCGGCCTTGCATCGCGTTGAGGTGGATGGCGAGGATATCTCGGGCAACATGGAGCGCGGCGACGTGGTCGCCTATACCTTCGACGCCCCGGGCGAATACCGCCTCACCTGCACCTACCACCCGCAGCAGCGCGCAACCGTGACAGTCGAGTAGCGCCGCTTACTTTTTCCTGCGATTGCCGGTGGTAGCGTTATCCAACGGGCCACCCGGCCGCGGAGGATTGCTATGGCGAGCTGGTTGAGGCGACGCACCTCGTTGTTGACCGCAGTATCGCTGGCCGCCCTCGTGGGCGCTGCACTCATCCTGCTGGCCGCCTGCGACAACAACGACGAACCGCAGGATGTCGCTCTCTCGATGATTGTGGTTCAACAGGATGACTATGACGGCGACATGGTGCGCCTGCGCGGCACGGTCCGCTTTTTTGAGGATCCGGATGGGGGGCACTACGTGATCGAGGACGAAGAGCAGAACCGCGTCCAGCTCTTGCCGAGGAGCGTGGCCGAACCGTTCGAAGACGAGGAAGTCACGGTCGTCGGCGAGTTCTCGTTCAGTGAGGATGAGGGGCGCATCGTCGAGGTCGACGAGATTCAGTAGGGTCCCGTGCAATTGGCCCTGCCTGCAGCTTGCGGCTACGCTGTGGCAGAACGCTGGGTGAAGCGGAGGTAGTGAGTAATGGCCGGCGGCGAGTCGTTTCGCAACCAGTTGTGGGAAGCGAACCGGGACCTGTGGGGCGAAATCGGCAGCATGCCCTTCGTGCGCGAAGTTGGCGCGGGGACGCTGGATGAGCGCAGCTTCGCCTTCTTTATCGCCGAAGACCTCCTGTACCTGGATGAATTCGCGCGCGTGCTGGCGACCGGGGCCACCTGGGCGACGACGCCGGAGACCCGCCAGATGTTCCTGGAGCATGCCGCCACGGTGTACGTGGTTGAACAGACGCTGCACAGCTCCCTGGCGCCGAGTCTGGCGCTGGACGTCGAAGCCATCCGAGAGCGCGACCCGAAGCCGGTGACGGCGGCGTACACCAACCACCTCCATCGCGCCGCGTCGACCGGGCCGCTGGCGGGTCTCGTGGCTGCGGTGCTCCCCTGCTACTGGGTCTACAACCGTGTTGGCGAACAGCTCGCCGCTTCGCCGCCGGACCACGAAATCTACCGCACCTGGATCGCCTCCTACGCCTCGCCCGAATTCGGCGAATCGGTCGAAGCGCAGCTTTCCTTGATCGACGAGCTTGGCGCCGCGGCGGACGAAGAGCTGCGGGAGCGGCTGCACCGCTGGTTCCGCCAGAGCCTGCGCTATGAGTGGATGTTCTGGGACCAGGCCTACCGGAAGGCGGACTGGCCGGTCGGCGAGGAGTAGACCGGCCGGTCCGGCCGCTCGCTTCGCGCCGGAAGCGGAATCCTTGCCGAATGCTGTTCCAGATCACTGGCGGACTATGTCTCGGAGTGGTTAGCATTACGCGTCAACGACGAGCTGAGGAGGCATGTGACACATGACATCCGTGCGCTGGATCCCGGACCAACCATATCGAGAGCACGCACCATTCCTGACCAGGGCCAACGTCGGCGAGGTGCTTCCAGAACCGCCGAGCCCGGCCGGGTGGGACCTGGTGTTCGGCAAAGGCGGCACCGTTGCCGGTTGGCGCGATTGCGCCATAAACCGCCTGGGCGTCGACGAGTCGGAGCTTGACCCGGACCCGACAGCGTGCGACTTCATCGGTATTGTCGGCGGCTATGGCTATCTCAACGCGTCCTGGATCCGCATCTGGGGCGAGCGGACGCCGGGTATGTCGGCGGCTGCAGTCGACCAGTCCTATTTCGGTGACCACCCCGACGTCCCGCCCTACGTGCCGGAGCCCTGGCACGAAAACCCGCGGACGACAGCGCAGATGGAGCGGTGGCTCGGCTGGGTGATGGGCACCATGGACCAGTCCGAGCTCGAAGCCGACCGCGAGCTGGCCTACGAGATCCGGCGCAACCGGCCTGACTTCCGCTCCATGAGCGACGTGGAGCTGGGCGAGTATGCGCGCAAGATGCGGCCCATCTGCCGGAGGATGTTCGACCAGCACATTAACCAGAGCGGCGCGTCTGCGATCGGCCCCGGCGCCATCGCGGCCGTGTGCGAGGCAATTGGCCACCCGGAAAACGCGATGCGCCTGATCAGCGGTCTGGGCGGCGTCGACTCGGCTGCGCCCTCCTATGCCATGTGGGACATGAGCCGCACGGTCCGCAACTCCCCGGCGCTCACCGGGCTTTTCGAGAGCGGCCCCTCGGGACTCACGGAGCGGCTTCGCGCCTCGACGGACCCGGAGGTGCAGGAATTCGTCAAGGCGCTGGACGAGTTCCTGGTCGAGTTCGGATCGCGCGGACCCAACGAGTGGGACGTGTTCGCCGAGACGTGGGAGACCAATCCCGACCTGGTGCTGGCCGCAATCGACCGCATGCGGTTGGCCCGGGATGAAGGTTCGCCGAAAGCGCACCTTGCCGAGCGCGAAGCCGAACGCGAACGGATCACGAAGGAAGTGCGCGAAGCGCTGTCTGGTGACCCGGATACGCTGGCGCAGTTCGACGCAGCGGTGCGCAGCGCCGCGACCTTTGTCCCCGGCCGCGAGCGTTCGAAGACCAACATCATCCGCGTCATCGAAGAGACCCGGATGGCACTGCGCGAGCTGGGCCGCCGCCAGGTAGAGCGCGGCGAGATCGAGCGCCCGCAGGACATCTGCTTCCTCTTCGAGGACGAGCTGGAGGAGTTGGCCGAGGGCAAGCTGGCCTCGATCCGCGATCTGGTGAAGGAGCGAAAGGACCATTACGAGTGGCTGCACACGCTGGAGCCGCCCTTCATCATCAACGGCCCTTTGCCTTCCAACACCAGCTGGCCAAAGCGCGCCGACCACAAGGCCACTGTGTCGAAGGCTGGCGAAACGGTGCAGGGCGTGCCCGGCTGCCCCGGCACAGCGCGAGGCATCGCCCGTGTCGTCCTCGACCCATCGGATCCGACAGTGCTCGAACCTGGCGACATCCTGGTCGCGCCGATGACGGACCCGGCATGGACGCCGCTCTTCGTGCCCGCGGCGGGCGTCGTCGTCGACGTTGGCGCGGCGCTGAGCCACGCGATCATCGTCAGCCGCGAACTCGGCATTCCCTGCGTGGTCTCGGCGACCGACGCGACGCGCAAGATTCCCGACGGCGCGCTGATCGAGGTCAATGGCGACACCGGCGCGGTCACTGTGCTGGAATTGCCGGGCAGCTAACCGCGGAGAAGGGATTGCACCTTCCGGGGCCGCGGCATTGCGCCGCGGCCTTTCTCTTGCCCGCGGTGGAGTGTGGGCACGCCCAATGCACTGAAACGCTGTGGCCTCACTGCACGACTGTGCACCGACACAGGTGCGCTGGAGGTGGTGCGGCATGCAAATCGAGCTTCTATGGATCGACGATTGCCCGAATCATGAGGCAGCGGAGCAGCTTATCCGGGATGTGCTGCATGAGCGTGGGGAATGGGGCGTCATCGTCCGGCTCAAGGTGAGCGGCGATGCCGCGGCCGAAGCTCTGCGCTTTCCAGGTTCGCCGACCATCCGCGTGAACGGCCGGGACATCGAGCCGGGCTGGGGGGACACTGGCGACTACGCTCTCCGCTGTCGGGTCTATCCGACCCGGGAAGGCCTGCGTGGCCTGCCGGAACGGGAATGGATTGTGGAGGCAATTGATAGGGCTGCAGACGAAGCGTGCGCGTTTCCACCGCCGGAGCGCGAGCCAGGCCGGGCAAAGGGGCAAGTCTGACCTGGCTGCTCAGACCGTATCGAGATAGGTCTTCTTCCCGCTCTTCGGTGGGCGCGGGTTGCGTTCGAGCATGGCGATGATGCGGCCGCGCGTCTCCTCCGGCAGGATGACCTCGTCGAAGGAGAAGTTCTGCCCGGCGCGGATACCGGATTCGCGTTCGCGGAGGGTGTTCGCGTATTCGTCGCGGATGGCCTTCGCTTCTTCGGGCGTCTTCGCGGCCAGGATTTCCTTGCGCCGCGCCAGGTAAGCCGCGCCTTCAAGCGACATGCCGCCCGTCTCCACTGTGGGCCAGGCCAACCGCAGCTCGGGCGGCAGGTGCCCCCAGGACCCGCGCATCACCAGCGGCCCGAGCCCGTAGGCCTTGCGGATCTGCACGCAGTAGAGCGGCACGTCGCGGTGCTCGATGGCCGAAAGCGTCCGCACGTGGTGGCGCGCGATGCCGCCACGCTCGGCTTCGGGGCCGATGTGGAAGCCCGGGCTGTCGATCAGCGAAACCAGCGGGATGTTGTAGGCGTCGCAGAGCTCGATGAAGCGCGACATCTTGTCGGCCGCCACCGCGTCGATGGCGCCGGCCAGCGGCGACTTCGGCTGGTTGGCGAAGATGCCGACCGTGCGCCCGCCCATGCGCGCCAGTGAGGTAATCATCGAGCCTCCCCATGTCGGCCGCAACTCCAGCACGCTGCCCGCGTCGGCCAGCGCATCGATCACGCGGCGCATGTCGTAGGCACGCCGCCGGTTGTCCGGGATGATGTCCGCGATATCGTCCGCGCCGGGCGCGGGCTCGCCGGATTCGTGGTCTTCGAGGAAGTACCCAAGGTATTTCCGCACGGCCTCGATGGCCACCCCTTCGTCCTCCACGACGACATCCACATCGCCCATGCGCTCATGCTGCTCCACGGGCAGCGTTCCGTCCGATGTCCCGATGGCCGCA
>SLAK01000242.1 GCA_007126855.1 Dehalococcoidia bacterium
CATCAGGTTCCCTTCCGTTCTGCAGTGGATCTGCGATAGCGTGGAAGATGCTACGCCACCGGTCCGGGAGAATGGGGAGGGGCAACCGCGTAACAACACAGGACGCGGGACTTTTGCCTTCGGACCGGTGATGGTAGGAACGTAACGACACCACGTGGCGCAACCTGGCCCCACAGCGGCGATTCCAGGATGGCGCGGCACCCAGAGGATACTGACGTTTGACTGACCCCAGCGAGAAAAAGACCGTGCTCGTGGTCGACGACGATGACTCGGTCTTGCGCGTTACCATGCGCGCGCTGCAAAGCTTCGGCTTCATTACGATCGGCGCGAAAGACGGTTTCGAAGCCGTGAGCGCCTTCCGCGAACAGCACCAGGCCCTTGATTGCGTGATCCTGGATATGAGCATGCCGGGCATGAGCGGCAAGCAGACGCTGCAGAGCCTTCGTGAAATCGACCCGGACGTCCCCGTGCTGCTGGCCAGCGGCCACAGCGTGGATGAAATGCGCGACATGTATGGCGAGTCCGGGTTCGCTGGCTATCTACAAAAGCCGTTCCAGATCGCAACGCTGAACGACGCCGTGCATTCGGTGATCAACGGCCGTCAAAACAGCTAAGCAAACGTCCCCGCCGGCGTCGCGCCGCGGGCTGGTGATCTGCCCGCGCCGGTCATCTATGATGCACGCACTCAGATTGTGAGGAGCGGATGAATCAATGACCAAGCGCCTGGGGCTCTCTGTCGGCTTCACCGGCAGCCCGGAACAGAACAAGGCGACCATCGAGAAGGTGAAGATTGCCGAAGAGGTGGGCGTCGAAGCCGTGTTCACGGCCGAAACGTGGGGCCGCGACCAGTTTTCGCTTTTGACGCAGATCGCGCTGCAGACGAGCAAGATCAAGTTCGGGACGGGCATCGCCCCGGTCTTCGGCCGGTCGCCGGGTGTGCTGGCCATGACGGCGGCCACGCTGGACGAGCTTTCGGAAGGACGGATGATCCTCGGCCTGGGGACGTCGGGGGCGCGCGTGATCGAACACTG
Source organism: Dehalococcoidia bacterium (assembly GCA_007126855.1). Taxonomy (GTDB): domain Bacteria; phylum Chloroflexota; class Dehalococcoidia; order Tepidiformales; family Tepidiformaceae; genus SLAK01. The sequence continues at coordinate 1,032 of SLAK01000242.1, forward strand.
GCACGGGGAGCCCTTCGAGAAGCCGCTGCGCCGGCTGCGGGAATACTGCGAGATCATCAACCTGATAATGAGCGGCGAGAAGGTCTTCTACGAAGGCGAAGTCTTCCAACTCCAGCGCGGCTTCAAACTGCTGTTCGAGCCGGTGCGCAAGCACATCCCGATCTACATCGCTTCCATCGCGCCAAAGAGCATGGAGCAGACCGGCGAGGTGGCGGACGGCTGGATGCCGATCTACTGGCCGAAGTCGAAGTTCAAGGAAGGCATGGAGGTTGTGCGGCGTGGCGAGGAGAAGGCCGGCCGCGCTGGCGCGGTCGAGTGCGTCGCCAATGTGACAACCGTGATCAACCCCAACATCGAGCAGGCACGGGCGCAGGCGGCGGGGCCCATTTCCTGGTACGTGACGAATATGGGCGACTTCTACCATCGCATGCTGGCGCGCAACGGCTTCGAGGAGGAGGTAGCGGCTATGCGCGCGGCAGCCGCGGAGCACCGCCCACCGCCCTTCGGCACCAACCCGCAGATCATGGAAGCGATGGGCGACCGGTTGCTCGACGAAACGGCCATCTATGGCGATGCGGAAACCGTCGCCGCAGGGCTTGAAGAATGGCGCGGGCTGGGCGTAGATATGCCTATCATCGCGATGCCGCAGATGGAGAACCGCGAGTTGGAGCGCACGCTCGGCACGCTGGTGAGTTGAGCAGGGAACCAGGCCGGAAAAACCAGGGCAGCCGGCCATGACACTTTTTGAAGGGGGACGAAGAATGGCACTGCATCCACAGGCGCAAGCACTTCTCGACATGATGGCCGAAGCGGGGCTGCGGGAGTTTGCCGAGCTCACGCCGGAAGAGGCCCGCGCTCAGATGGCCGCGATGGCGCAGGAGGTCGAGAAGCCGCCGGTGAAGGAGGTGAGCGACCGGCACATTAGCGGCCAGGGCGGCGAGTTCCTGGTCCGCATCTATACGCCCGAAGCGACGGGGCCAGCACCGGGTTTTGTCTACTACCACGGCGGGGGCTGGGTGCTCGGGGACGTGGAGTATTCGGACCTCGCCTGCCGGATCGTTGCCAACGATGTTGGGTGCGTCGTGGTCTCCGTCGATTACCGGCTGGCGCCGGAGCACAAGTTCCCCGCGCCGCTGAACGACTGCTACACCGCGCTGGAGTGGGTGGTGGCGAACGCGAAGGAGCTGGGCATCGACCCGTCGCGAATTGCCATCGGCGGCGACAGCGCGGGCGGCAACCTTGCCGCGGCGGTGGCCATCCGGGCGCGCGACGAAAACGGGCCAAAGCTGGCGCACCAGCTCCTGATCTACCCGGTGACCGACCACAATTTCGAGACGGCATCCTACAGCGCCAACGGCGAGGGTTTGCTGCTGACCCGCGACGCGATGCGCTGGTTCTGGGGCCATTACCTGACGAGCGAATCGGAGGGGAAGAACCCACTGGCATCGCCGCTGCAGGTGCCGAATGCTGCCGGGCTCGCCCCGGCCACCGTCATCACGGCGGAGTACGACCCGCTGCGGGACGAGGGCGAAGCCTATGGCCGGAAGTTGCAGGAAGCCGGTGTGCCGGTGACGCTGCGCCGCTGGGACGGCCAGATCCATGGCTTCTTCCACATGTCCGCGGCGCTGGACGACGGCCGTGATGCGGTGAACTTCGCGGCTGAGCAGCTCAAGCAGGCCTTTGCGCCCGTCACGGCCTGAAACATTGGGCCAAACGGCGAAGGCGCATGCCCGGCTCGCCCGGGTAGGATAGGCGAATGATGACCCCGGCCGACTGCGAAGCCGCCCTCCGCAGCTCGCTGCCGGGGTTTTCCTTTGCCTCGGTGGTGGAAGGGTCGCACGGCTGGTCGTTCTGGGTCTTCGAGGTGGACGGCGAGTGGGTCTTCCGCTTCCCGCGGACGGCGGCGGATGCGCACCAGCTCGAGCGAGAGTTTGCGCTGCTGCCGGCGCTTTCGACGCGCCTGCCCGTGCACATTCCGCGCTACGACTTCCGTGGAGAATGGGGCGGGATGCCCTTCGGCGGTTACCGGCGGCTCGAAGGTGAGCCCCTGCGGCACACCGACACCCGGCCCGACCAGGAACTCGCCCGTGCCCTTGGCGAGCTGCTTACGGCGCTGCATGCCTTCCCGACGGAGATGGCCGCAAGCCGCTGGCGCGAAGACGACCCGCCGGCAGCGTGGCTGCGGCAGCACCGCGCCTTCCAGGCCGAGTGCGCCGAGCGCGCGTTTCCGGTGCTAACCCCGCGGGACCGCATCGTCGCCAGCGAGCTGTTCAACCGCTTCAACAGCGCGCTCGGCAAGGAAGGCGCCGGCCTGGCGCTGGCGCACTGCGACCTTGGGCTGGAGCACGTGCTGTGCGACGACGGCCAGGTGACGGGCGTCATCGACTGGAGCGACGCAGCCATCGGCGACCCGGCAATCGACTTTGCGGGCATCCTGGGCGATGCGGGGGCCGGGTGGCTCCACCTGGTGCTCGAGTACTACGACCGGCCGACGGGGGCACACTTCGGGGAGCGCATCAAGTATTACCACGCCGTCGCGCCGCTCCACGACCTGCTGTACGGCCTGCAAACCGGTGACGCGGGGATCGTGAAAGACGCGGCGCGGAAGTTTGCCGCGCGGTCGCGATAGGAGATCGCCGCGGGCGATTAGCGGACTACTTGGAGTTCGAGTTCGCGGTTGACGACGAGCCTGAATTTTCCGCGCCCGGTGCTTTCGATCGCCAGCGCATCGCACCGTTCGACCAGTCGCTTTCGAAGCAGGATCAACCGGGTTTCAAGGTTGTCCTTATATCCGGGCAGCTCAAGGCTCGCATCGAGTCGTAGCTGCCGATTGGTAAATTCTGTCTGGTGAACGTCGAGATATGCTCCGAGCAACCGCCAGAGCAGGCGTCCGGCGACACCTTTGATGAGGTATTCGTCATCGACGAATATGCTGTCGTCTGCAGGGTAGTACTTCACGACGGCTCCGGAGCTTCCGCGCACCGGACGTTTGGCTGAGCTAACTTCGACGGTCTCCATCTGCAGCAGCACCATCATCAGGCCAATCTGCCTGGCCACCACGCTGGCGAGGTCTTCGTCTTCTGCCGTGAAGCGACCGGGAGTAGCACTCTGGAAATTGAAGACGCCGAGGAGTTTTTCGCGCGCAACGATGGGCACGGCCAATTCACTCATGACGTCATCAAGTTGCGGCAGCCTGATGTCCTCACCTGGCCCGCTCAGTGTCGACCGCATTGCGGTGGAATACAGGCGTTCCCGTTTGGCGTTCACGACGCGGACGGTGCGGCGTCGAGATGCGGCCACCCCGATGACGCCGACTTCAAACTCGACCTCTGCTCCCACGCCTGAGGGCTCGAAACCACGACTGGCGACCGTGTATAGCCTTCCGGTTTCAGCGTCGGCGGCGAGATAGATCGAGCGATCGTAGTCAAAGAGCTCGTCGAAGGCGCGAAGCGCTGCCTCCATCAATTCGTCAACCGTGCTGGCCTGAACAATGCGACGCGAACATGCATCGAGCCTGGCAGTGCGCTCAAGCGCTCTTGTGGGAGAAGCAACGGCGGCGTCCGGGCCCGGGACCTGCTCACATGAAGTCACTCTGCAAACGTCCACACCGCGCAGCCTAAACACTCCCTCCATCCCGGATTGAGACGCGACAACGTCGAGTCGAGCCTCCATGCGGTCGAACTGCGGCCCTTCGGTCAATGTGTCCTCATGCACAAGGTCGAGGCGAAACTGGTGTCCGGTGTTGGGCTCGACAACGAGGACCTGGAGCCGGGGGTTGGCAACCATGTTCCGGACGGTCTTGTTGAAGAACTGGCGCGAAAGTCCGACATGGTCGGCGTCGATGCGGTGCACCAGCGACAGGTTCGTTACATTGGGCTTTCCGTCCGCGGACAGGCTGCAGATGGCCGAGGGCACGATGCCCTGGAAGCAGCCGTCTATGTCTTCGAGCGCAACCGCGAGCGTCGTCCTGGCGCTCATACTGGTGCCCCGGCGCCGGCGCCCGGCGTCTGGTCAAAGGCCTCCTCGGGTTGGAAGCGAATTCGAACAACGGCGTCCGTCCATAGAGCGCTGGCAACGTGTGGCGGAAAGCCGAGCGCGGCGCTAGCGGCGGCAAAGCGGTCGCGATGGCACTGAACCGTGGCAAGGTCAGCATCTGAGGGTTCGCCCGATTCAAGGAAGACGCCTTTCACCTGCAGGGAGCGGTAGTCCGTTGGGCTCGAAAAGGTGACGGCGATAAGCCCATTCCGCTCCAGGTTGTCCAGCGATCTGGCGCCGGGATCGCGGTCGATGAACAGATCCACTGATCCATCCAGCAGTATTCGTGCACCCCAGCCACGAGTGATTTCGGGCGTCATATCGGCATTTGCTGTGCCGACATAGATTGCAGGATCCGATTCAATAAGCAATCGCAGTTTCATCCGCCCCACCAGTACCCGGAAGACGAGCACAGGTTAATTCTTGTGCTCTGTCGTGTTACCGGCTGCGTTTAGGAATCATAGCACAAGCTCTTAGGAGTTCTTTAGCAACCGATGGCCGCGGATCAACCTAGCATACGGAATACCTCATGAGGACAAACAGAATCGCAGAAGGAAGGAGAACGGATATGTCGTTCACTCAGGTGGGCATCACCCTTGGTCCGAACGAAGGCAAGACTGTCCCGGTGCCAGGGCACCCCATAACGATCAAAGCGCGCAAGGAGGATACCGGGGGCGCGTACGCGTTGCTCGAAGCGGTGCTGACCGGCGACGGGCCTCCCCAGCACGTCCACCAGTCCGAGGAGGAGGCGTTCTACCTGCTCGAGGGCGAACTCAACGTGTTGATTGGCGAGGACACCCACCGGGTGACGCCCGGTTCATTCGTCCTGGTCCCTCGCGGGACGCCGCACGCCTTCTGGAATGCCACGACGATGCCCGCGAAGCTGCTGGTGCTGTTCTCTCCGGGCGGCTTCGAGGAGTACTTCGTGGAAACCGTGGGCGACGAACAGATCGACACCGCGACGTTCATCCAGCGCGGCCTCGCAATTGCCGACCGGTACAACCTGGAAATCCTTGGCCCACCGCTCGGGTAGGTCGCAGTCGTTGGGCCGGCCGGATCAGGCGCCGTACCGGCCTACCGGATGCCATCGCTGTCCCACACGCACTGAGCCGTCCGTGCCACGGCACACATGAATGGAGGAAAACACCATGACCTGGAAACCACGACGCCTTATCCCGATTTTTGGGGCCGCCTTGCTCGCTGTCGCCGTGCTTGCGCCGGCCGCCGCCCACAACCTCGAGGTCAGCCCGCCCGGCAATGGCAACGCCATAGGGGGCGAGGTCGGCGGGTCCGACATCCCAGGCGTTGGACAGGGGCTCATAGCAGGTGGACCGGGTGGCATCTTTACGCTCACACCTGCACATGGCAAGGGCCTGAACAACGCGTGTGAGGCGACTGACGCGAACCCCGTGGTCGACATTCGAGGTCCTGGCGGGTCGGGTTGCGCGCACGGCGAATAGCGCTGGCCGCTCGCACCTGGAGCCCCGGCAGTGCCGGGGCTCCACTACATCTGTAATCTTGCCTCGTCAGGGCTTGCCCATGCCGCACCGCAGTGGTCACGCCGGGATGGTCAAGCCCGTGCAGGAATGGAGCAGCTCACGCCGGTGCCCTGGAGGCCGCAGTAGCCGTAGGGCACCTTGTGCAGGTATTGCTGGTGGTATTCCTCGGCGTAGTAGAACTTGTCGAGCTGGTTCAGCTCAGACGTGATCTCGCCGTAGCCAGCCTTTGCGAGCGCCTCCTGGTAGGCAGCCATGGCCTTTTCGGCGGCTTCGCGCTGGGCATCGGTGGTGTAGTAGATGCCGGAGCGGTACTGCGTGCCGATGTCGTTGCCCTGGCGCATGCCCTGGGTGGGATCGTGCTCCTCGAAAAACACGCGGAGCAGCGCTTCGTAGGAGACCTCAGCCGGGTCGTAGGCAACGAGGACGGCTTCGGTGTGGCCGGTGCGCCCCGAACAGACCTCTTCGTAGGTCGGGTTCGGCGTGTAGCCGGCGACATAGCCGACGGCGGTGGTGTAGACGCCCGGGATGATCCAGTAGAGGCGTTCGGCGCCCCAGAAGCACCCGAGAGCGAAGACCGCGGTCTCGATGCCTTCGGGGAAGGGCGGCTCAAGCGGCGTGCCGAGCACTTCGTGGCGCTGCGGCACCGGGAAGGGACGATGATCGCGCCC
>SLAK01000357.1 GCA_007126855.1 Dehalococcoidia bacterium
CCAGGGTGCTGATCTCTTCGTACACCTCAGCGAGCGCGGTGAGCGATTCGGCGCGGTAGTAGATGCCGCCGGTGGCTTCGGCCATCTCCGCCAGCAAGTCATCGTCGACCTGGCCACCGCCGGCGCCGGGCCCGGCGACGCCAACCGTGTAGAGACGAATGTCGAGCGCGCGGGCGAGTTCCGTGGCATCGAGAGGATGGATGGTGTCGTGGGCATTGTGGATGCCGTCGGTGAGGAGGATGACTACACGGCTTGCAGCCGGGGAATCGGCGAGCATGTTGACGGCCGCGGCGAGGCCGAGGCCGATCGCGGTGCCATCCCGCATCAGCCCGGTTTCGAGGCCGGCGACGATTTCATCGAGTGCGTCGTGGTCCAGGGTGGGCGGCGTGATGGGGATAGCGTCGCGCTGGAAGACGGCGATGCCAATGCGGTCGTCCGGGCGGGTGGCGATGAAGTCACGGACGACCATTTTTGTGCCTTCGAGGCGATTCATGCCTTCGTCGAAGCTGGCGAAGACCATGCTGCCAGAGAGGTCGATAGAAAGCGCGATATCGATGCCTTCAGCGGGGATGATGGTGGTGGCCTGCCCTTCGCGCGGCCGCGCGATCGCAAACACGAGCAAGACGATAGCGACGACGCGAAACACCGGGAGCACCCAGCCCCACCGAACGCGCCAGGTGGACGGAAGCGGCGAAGCGCCCGGGAGCCCGGGGATGACCAGGCCGCGAGCCCGCACTCGCGCGAAAAGCAGCAAGGGCAGCAGCGCAAGCAGGAGGAGCAGAGCGAGAGGGTGGGCGAGTTCCATCAGCTCAACCCTCCCAGGATTTCTTCGGCCATGGTGATGTCGGCGCGGCGCCGGTCGGGGGCGGGGCGGTAGCCGGCGTAGATAACGGCGTCGCAGTTTTGGAGCAGGCCGGAGACCAGGCGCGCCTGCCAGCGATCGATGCCGTTGTCCTCCATGCGGCGGGCAAGTTCGGCGGTTGTGAGAGCGCGTGCCGGGATGCCGTAGTGGTCGGCTATGGCGGCCCGGATGCTGGCGGCCATGCTGCGGTAGGCGGGCACCGGGTCGCGCAGGATGTCGTCGTCGCCGGGGAGCGGAGGCAGCGCGAGCGGCGGTGGCTCGGCGGTTCCGGCACGCCTTCGCCGGCGACGCAGGAAGCGGCGGGTGAGGTAGGCAAAACCAATCGCGAGGAACAGGACGCCCAGCGCGACGCCGGAGACGATGGCGGGGACCAGGAAGGCCGATTGGCCACCGGAGATGGACTGTGGGGCCGGGCCGCCGATGAGTTCGAGGGGCGCGTCGGCTGGAAGGCTGGAGGGGACCGACAGAGCAAATCCCGGCAGCTCACGGCGGGTGACACTGCCATCGACCGTGACCATGATCGCCGGGGCAACCTCGAACTCGCCCGGGAAGAACGCGGCAGCAGCCAGCTCGATACGGTGACGGTCCTGCGCACCTTCGCTGACGACTTCCGACGCCTGTATCGCGATGACCTCGACGCCGTTCCAGGAGGGCGCCAGCGGGTCGATATCGACGGTGGCTCCCGGCTCAGTGATGACTTCGAGCGTGATGGTAAAGCGGGTACCGAGCTGGGCCTGGGTGGTGTCGGCGCCAATCGTGTCGCCGCCCTGGGCGCTGGCGGCGCCGGCGCCCAGGAGCAGTACGACGGCGAAAAGGGCAAGGATAGCGGCGCGCATCAGGCTGCCCTCGTGGCACGACGATGGAAGAGTCGGAGCAGCGGCGCCACGAAGTCGTCGCCGACCTGGAGTTCCAGGTGGTCGATGCCGAGCTCGCCGAAGAGTCGGCGGCGATCTTCGTCCATGGCAGCTATGCGGGCAGCGTACTCTTCGCGGACGGCGGGGCTGCCGGCATCGATGTCGACGGTGTGGCCGGTTTCGGCGTCAGTGACGCTGACGAGGCCCGCATCGGGCAATGCCGTGTCCAGCGGTTCGCGGATGCAGACAGCGATGATGTCGTGGTAGCGAGTGGCGGCGCGAAGCTCCGGTTCGTAGCCAGTGGCGAGGAAGTCGGAGACCAGGAATAGCGTGGCACGGCGGCGGTGCACGCTGGTGAGGTATTCGAGCGCCCCGCCGATGCCGGTGCCGGGGGTGGTGGCGCGGGCCGAAAGCACTTCGCGGACGACGCGGAGGACGTGGGTGGCGCCGCTGGCGGGGCGGACATAGCGCTCGGGCTTGCTGGCGAAGAGCAGCATGCCTACGCGGTCGTTGTTCCGGACCGCGGCCAGCGCGAGCGTGGCGCAGAACTCGGCTGCCAGGTCCATCTTGGTCACGGGGAGGGCGCCCGCACGCTGGGAGGCACTGATATCGACGGCGAAGAGCATGGTGAGCTGGCGATCTTCGCGATAGCGGCGGATGGACGCTTCGCCGGAGCGGGCGAAGGCTTTCCAGTCGATGTCGCGCGTGTCGTCGCCCGGGTAGTAGGGGCGGAGCTCGTCGAATTCGATGCCGCGGCCGCGGAAGACAGCCAGGTATTCGCCCAGGAAGCGGTCGTCGACGAGGCGGCGAGCCTTAATTTCGATGTCACGCACGCGCCGCAATAGCTCATCGGTCGATTGTGCGGTGTCGACATCGGGAGGGGCGAACCAGTGGCGGAAGCGGTCCAGCAGGCGCATGGTGTTTTGTCAGGGGACCTCGATGCCTTCCAGCACCCTGTCGATGAGGTCGTCAGTCGTAAGTTCCTGGGCGTCGGCTTCGTAGGTGGTGACGATGCGGTGGCGGAGTACATCGTGAGCCAGCGCCTTTACATCGTCGGGCGTGACATAGCCGCGGCCTTCAAGGAGGGCGTGGGCGCGGGAAGCGGCGGCCAGGGCGATGCTGGCGCGCGGCGAGGCGCCGAAAGCGATGAGCGATTGCAGTTCAGCGACGCGGAATGCGGCGGGGCGGCGGGTGGCATGGACAAGCTGGACGATGTAGTCCTTGAGCGCTTCGTCGATGGCGACTTCGCGGACGGCTTCGCGGGCCATCCGGATGTCATCCGCGGAAGCAACGGCGTCAGGGCGAGGCTGCGTGCCGTTGAGGCCTTGTTCAAGGATTTCGCGTTCTTCCTGGCGCGAGGGATAGCCGACGCGGGTCTTGAGGAGGAAGCGGTCGAGCTGGGCTTCGGGAAGGGGGTAGGTGCCTTCCTGTTCGATGGGATTCTGGGTGGCCATGACGAGGAAGGGGTCCATGAGCGGGAAGGTTTGGCCGCCGATGCTGACCTGGCGTTCCTGCATGGCTTCGAGGAGGGCCGACTGGACCTTGGCCGGGGCGCGGTTCACTTCGTCTGCCAGGACGATGTTGGCGAAGATGGGGCCCTGGCGGACGGTGAAGCGCCCATCGGCAGGGCTGAAGACTTCGGTGCCGACGAGGTCGGCGGGGAGCAGGTCGGGCGTGAACTGGACGCGGACCTGCTTGAGCTGCAGGCTCGACGCGAGAGTGGAGACTGTGAGCGTCTTGGCCAGGCCGGGGACGCCCTCAACAAGGACGTGGCCATCGCAGAGGAGGCCGATGAGCAGCCGGTCGATGAGGGTATCCTGCCCGACGATAACCCGGTGGACTTCGGCGCGCACACGAGCGAGGACTTCGGCAGCTGCCGATGCCTCGGGGGAGAAGGGATACGGGCCTGCGGCCATTGGACCTCCGTCGTGTCAGGGCGAGAGCAGTCTTCATTGTAACCAAGCGCACCGACGGGCGGTTAAGCTCGATGACTCGACGAAACCGGCAGCGAGGCTTAGTGTTCGTCACCCAGGAGGCAGGTATGACACTGGAAGACATGGACGTGGGCGCCAGCACAAAAGGCGCTGTGACGGTAAAGCCGGAGCACTTCGCGAGCGGGATTGTCGCGGGGACACCGGATGTGTTCAGCACACCGGCGCTGGGGGCGCTTGTGGAGAAGACGGCAGCAGAGTGGGTAGAAAACTACCTGGACGATTCCGAGATGACGGTCGGCACCCAGCTCGTCATCAACCACACAGGCGCGACGCCGGAGCGGATGACCGTGCGGGTGACCCTGACGCTTGCGGGGCGCGACGGGCGGCGGCTCGACTTTGAGTGGCGGGCTGAGGACGACAGCGAGGAAGTGGGGCACGGGACGCACCAGCGCTTCGTCCTGGACCGGGCGCGGTTCCTGGAGCGGCTGGCCACGAAGAAGACCTGAAGGAAGCCTCACCCCGGCCGGGGCCTTGCAAGGGCGAGGGTGCCAGCGGAGCAGCATCGTAGCTCAGATGTGAAGGGCATCGTCCGGTGAGGTTGGGCCGTAGTTGGCGCGGGCGAAGGCAACTGCGGTGACGCTGGCGGCGCCCTGATCGCGCAAGACGCGGGCGCATTCGTTCGCCGTGGCGCCGGTGGTGACGACGTCGTCCAGGATGGCGACGCGGAGCCCTTCGAGCGCATCGCCATGGTAAGCGAAGGCGCCGGCAACGTTGGCCGCGCGGCCCACGCTGGTGAGCGCATACTGGGCCCTGGTGCGGCGGACGCGGAGCAGCTGTCCCGGCGGCTGTGGAAGGCCGAGTTCGCGATGCAGGAGTTCAGCCTGGTTGAAGCCACGGTAGCGCTGCCGGGATGGGTGGAGGGGGACTGGAACGACGGCGTCGAAGGCCTCATCGTCGAACAGGGGCTGGAGGTGGCGCGCCATCACCGGAACGACGGGAAGCGTATAGCGGTACTTGAGGCTGAGGACGAGGCGGCGTGCCGGGCCCTCGTAATCGGCGACGGCGCGGACGCCATCGAGCGCCTGGAGCTCAAAGCAGCGGGGGCAGTTGTCCTTGCCGTCCCAGTGGCCGCGGCAGAAGGCGCAGCGGGGGATCGGGGGAGCATCGAGCATGCGGGCTTCGCACGAATCGCAGAACGATGCGCCGAAGGCGCCACAGTTCACGCAGCGTTCGGGATAGAGCAGGTCCACGGCAACGCCGAAGGCCGCGCGAGCCGTGCGGTGAGTGAAGTGGAGGGTGGCCGATGTGAGCTGTGATGCTGTCATATCCGCAGAACGAGACAATCTTCTACACTCGGAGCATGAAAGTCACGGTGCTGTTGTTCGCGTCGGTGGCTGAAGCGGTCGGGAAGCGGCGGCTGGAAGTGGAGGCCGAGGCGGGAGCGCGGGTGGTGGATGTGCGCGACCGGCTGCTTGAAGAGTACCCGGTGCTGGAGCGCTATGCTCCGAACCTGATGTATGCGCTGGACGAAGATTATGCGGAATTGGAGACGCCTGTCCGCGACGGCGCGACGCTGGCGCTGATCCCGCCGGTATCTGGCGGTGCGGCGGACAAGGTGACAGCCGGGCATTCCCCGCGGCCACGGGGGGCCGCGGCTACGACTGATTTCGCGGGAGGGACCTGATGTTCCGAGTGACTGATGCGCCGCTGGACACGGATGAGGCCATGAAGGCTGTTGCGGACCCGGCGGCGGGGGCCATCGACATTTTCCTGGGCGTGGTGCGCAACGAGAACAAAGGGCGCGCGGTGCAGTACCTGGAGTACGAGGCCTACCCGGAGATGGCCGAGAAGGTGATGCGCGAGATCGCCGACGAGGCGCGGGAACGATTCGGGCTGTTGCATTGCGCGGTGATGCACCGGACGGGGCGGCTGGAAATCGGCGAGACGAGCCTGGTGGTGGCGATCAGCAGCGGGCACCGAGCGGAGTCCTTCGAAGGCGGCCGGTGGCTGGTCGACGAGATCAAGAAGCGGGTGCCGGTCTGGAAGAAGGAAGTCTGGACCGATGGCGAGGAATGGATCGAGGGTCCGGAGTCGCTTGGCATGCATGCGCCCCCGGGCAAGGTGAGATGACACAGCATCCTCATGCGCTGAGCCGCTTTTGCATGCACTGCGGTGACCAGCTTTCGGCGCTGATCCCCGAGGGGGATACGCGGGAGCGGCTGGTCTGCCGGGAGTGCGGCTTTGTGCACTACCTTAACCCGCGGCCGGTGGCTGGGACGATCCCGGAGCGGGACGACGGACGGCTCTTGCTGGTGCGGCGTTCGATAGAGCCGCGGGCAGGCACCTGGGTGTTCCCCGGCGGGTACATGGACGTTGACGAGACGGCGGAGGAGGCGGCCATCCGGGAGACGCTGGAGGAGGCGTGCCTTGCGGTGGCGGACCTGTCGCTGCTGGGGGTGTATACGCGGCCGGGGCCGGGGGTTGTGGTAGTGGTATTCGAAGCGCGGGCGGTGGGCGAGGCCCAGGCGGGCGATGAGACCAGTGAGGTGGGCTGGTTCAGGCCTGAGGAGGTCCCGTGGCCGGAGCTGGCCTTCGATACGACGATGTGGGCGCTGCGGGACTGGGCACGGCGGCGCGGTTTCGAACCGCCGCTGGAATAGCCGTTCAGCGGTGGCGGCCACGGTGGCGAGATTCAGCCATGCGACCCAGACCATAGTGCGGCGCAAGGATGGTAACGATCATGCCGGCGCGCGGGTCGGCTACACGGGCCACGATGCGGGGATGCGCAGCACGGAGCTCGTCGAAGGGCTGGTCGGTGGTGACGACGGTTGGCAGCCCGGCAACCGTACGGTAGTTGACGACCTGGTAGAGCTTTTCCTGGGCCCACGGAGAGGAGACCTGGGCGCCAAGGTCGTCGAGCACGAGCAGGGCACAGTCGCGCACCCGGTCGAAGAGGTCGTCGCGGGTATCTTCGCGGCCGGGGGCGTAGGAGCGACGCAGGTGGTCGAGCAGGTCGGGGACGACGGCGAAGACAACATCGCGGCCATGGATGAGTGCGCGGTTGGCGATGGCGCCGGCAAGGTGGGTCTTGCCGCAGCCGTTGGGGCCCATGAAGACGAGCCAGCCCGAGGGGTTGTCGGCGAAATCCTGGGCGGCGCGGTAGGCGCCATCGAGCGACGCCTGCTCATCGGGCGCGAGGCCGGGGATGCGGACTTCGAAATTCCGGAACTGGAAGCCGCCAAGGCGGTCGAGGGTCATGCCGCCGACCTGGCGGTATCCCGCGTGGCGGGCGCCCTGGAGGGCGACGACGTGGGAAAGGCGGGGGTCGCCCAGGCGCGTGGCGAAGCGGTCGTCAAGCTGGTCGACGCGGAGGCTGGTGGTGAAGACCGTGGGGAGGGTTTCGTTGTAGCGGGAGTTGAGGAGCTGGAAGAGCTTTTCGCGGGCCCAGGGGGTTGGTGAAACGGCGTCGATATCGTCCA
>SLAK01000458.1 GCA_007126855.1 Dehalococcoidia bacterium
CGACGCCCCATCATCCACACCCGTCACGGGCGAAGGAAGGGGACAAACCATGTCTAAACACGCCCCGAAGCTGGGCTTCACGCTATCCAGTGAGGAAAGCACGCCTTCGGACCTCGTCCGCCATGCGCAGATCGCCGAAGACGCGGGACTCGACTTTCTGATGGTCACCGACCATTTCCATCCCTGGACCAATCGCCAGGGGAATAGCCCATTCGTCTGGTCCGTGCTCGGCGGCGTGGCCAGCGTCACGCGCAACATCGCAGTTGGCACTGGGGTCACCTGTCCCAGCATGCGCACCCACCCCGCGATCATCGCGCATGCATCGGCCACCGTTGCCGCAATGATGCCGGGCCGGTTCACCCTTGGGCTCGGCTCCGGCGAAGCTCTGAACGAGCACGTCATCGGTGAGCACTGGCCGACCGCCGGGGTGCGCCTCGACCGGCTGGAGGAAGCCATCCACATCATCCGCAGACTCTGGAGCGGAGAAGAGTACACCTATCACGGCCAGCACTTCACCGTGGAGTCGGCGCGCCTCTACACCCGGCCGGAGGCACCACCGCCCATCGTGGTGGCTGCGACCGGGCCGAAGTCGGCCCGCCTTGCCCGCGAAAACGACGGGCTCGTCGTAACCGGCCCCAGTAGCGAGCTGATAGAGTCCGTCCGTTCGGAGAATCCAGACGCCGCAGTCTACGGGCAGGTGACGCTCTGCTGGGACCCGGACGAGCAGAAAGCCCGTGAAACCGCGCTGGAGTGGTGGCCGATTTCGGCTCTCTCGTGGCCCATTCGGACCAACCTGGCCACGCCGGACCTGATCGACGACGCCGTCGAGCATGTGGGCATGGAAGCGGTGACACAGAAGATCGTGTGCACCTCACGGCCGGACCCGATCGTCGAGACGATCCGGACCTATGCTGAAGCGGGCATCGACCACATCTACATGCACCAGGTGGGCCCCCGCCAGCAGGAATTCCTGGACTTCTTCGCACGCGAGCTGAAACCCGCTCTCGCCCAGGCCGTCAACGTGCGTGTCTAAGCGAACCCTGACGCATTCAACATCACGGAAAAGGAAGGACTATGAAACAGCCGTTGGCAACGCTGAGCTTCGATGCCTTGAAGCGCCGCTGGCGTACGCTCAAGAGGGAGGATGTGGAAGCAGTTCGGGATGAGGAGCAGCTCGTAGCCCTGATTGCCGCGCAGACGGCTGAGGACCCCAAAACCATCCTGCAGCATCTCGCCGCGGCGCGGAGAGAGGGCGAGGTGAGCTTGCTGGCCGCCCCCGTCACGCAGCGGGATGCGCAGGCCCACCTGCAGCCCGGGGGATAACGGAGCATGCGAGCGCCCGTTCGTGCCGTGTTCCGCACCACTGGCCTGGTAGCAGGACTGGCTGCGCTCCTGCTGTTGGCTATTGCATGCGAGGAAGATGTGATGACGCCGGGCGAGGAGGTCGACGACCCGGACGCGGACGTTGCCGGCATAGCGGTGATCGACAACGCCTTTGCACCCGACGACATCAACATCGACGAAGGGACCACCGTCCGCTTCCGCCACGAAGGTGAGAACACGCATACGATCACCATCAACGGCGTGAACCAGTCGGGTGACCTCGAGCCGGGCGACGAGTTCGCCTTCTCCTTCGACCGCACTGGTGAGCATTCTGTGACATGTGACTATCACCCGGAGATGACCGTCAGCGTGACCGTTACCGGCCCCATCGACTGATACGGGTCGACGAGGGAACTGCAGGCGAGGTGAGCCATGCTCGGATTTCTCTTCCGCGGCGCCGCCGCCGGATTCGCGGCGACCATCCCGATGACTGCTGTCATCCTTGCGTTGCATCGCTTGCTGCCGCGCGAGCGTGAGATGGAGCTTGCCCCGTTCGAAGTTGCGGAAGGCGTCGCGGAGGTTACAGGGGTGGAAGCTGCCGTGCCCGAGGAAGTCCTGGTCCCCGGCGAAATCGTTGCCCACTTCGGCTATGGCGCCGCGGCCGGCGTGCTCCATCAGGCGCTGACCGGGACAAGCATCATGGCCAGGATGGCGTTTGGCGCGATCTTTGGGTTTGCGGTCTGGGCAGCCAGCTACCTCGGTTATCTTCCCGCGCTCCGCATCCGGCGGCCAGCGACGCGCGACCCCTGGCAGCGAAACTTCACCATGATCGTCGCCCACCTGGTCTGGGGCGCGACGCTGGGCCTGCTCGCCGCTCGCCTGCGCGTAACGGACGAAGACTGAGCGGTCGGCCTCGCGCTTAAGCCTTCATCCTGTCGAGCCGCTTCCTGGCAGGCTTCAGCGAATGTCCGCGGCGGCTGATGTGCCACCACGGGTCGCCGCGTTGCTCCAACCGTTCGCGCATGTCGCCAATGCGGAAGCTATCAGAGCGGATGCGCTCGTCGGCCAGTTCATCCCAGTCAAGGGGTGTGGCTACGGGCGCCCCTGGCCGGGCGCGCACGGAGTAAGGCGCCACGGCCGTCTGGGCATAGGCATTGCGGAGGGTGTCAACGAACAGGCGACCGTTGCGGGCGTCCTTCCGCACTTCTGTGGTAAAGCGTTCTGGCTGGCGTGTCACAAGCACGCTTGCCACGTCGCCGGCGAAGGCGCGCACCGTGTCGAAATCGGCCTTGCGGTCCAGCGGGACCAGCACGTGCAGGCCGCGGGAGCCGCTCGTCTTCACGAACGCCGGGAGCCGCAGCTCCTCGAGCAGTTCCCGGAGTGCGGAGGCGCCGGCCCGCACAAGTTCGAAGTCATCGCCGGGTGGGTCGAGGTCGAAGATGAGCTGGTCCGGGTGATTCGGCCGGTCGTGCCGGGAAAGCCACGGGTGCAATGCGATGGCGGCCTGGTCCGCCAGGAACACCAGCGTCGCTGCCTTGTCACAGACCACCTGGTCAAGGCTGCCCTGTTGCGATTGGACAGAAGCGGTCGTCACCCATTCGGGCGCATTGCCCGTGACGCGCTTCTGCACGAATCCTTCCTTGTCGATGCCGTCCGGGTAGCGTTCGACCGTCAGCGGCCGGCCTCGCAGATGGCGCAGAATGTGGGGGGCGATGCCCGCGTAGTAGTCTGCAAGGTCGAGCTTCGTGATCCCGTCCGCCGGGAACAGCGGTTTGTCCGGGTTGCTCACCGGGACGCGGTAGCGCCCCGCGCGGATCGTGACAGTCTTGCCATTGCTCAAAGGGATGCCTTTCCTGTCTTGCTTAATGGAAAGTGATCTCTTTTGCCACCATCGTCTGCGGGTGGGCAGGCATTCAAGGCCGGTCGGGGCAGCAAGCGCACCGGGAGATGCTGCGCCCCGGGTCGTGGCTATCCACGCCGGCATCGCGGAGCAAGCCACGAAGAGTCCAGAGCGGCAGGCCCATCACGGAGCAATAGCAACCGTCGAGCCGCTCTACCGTTGGCACATCCTCATCCTGGATCGCATAGGCCCCGGCTTTGTCGAGCGGGCGGCCGCTAGCCACGTAGTGCGCAATGGCCTCGTCGCCGAGCGTGCAAAGCCGCACCGTGGCGATGCTCGTGGCCGTCCGCTCCTCGCCATTGAGGATCACCGCTACACCGGTGACCACGCGATGGTCTCTGCCGCGCAGTGCTTTCAGCGTCGCGATCGCGTCGGCGGCGTCGTGCGGCTTGCTGTAATCCCGCGTGCCATCGTGGACGACGGTGTCGGCGCCAATGACGACTGCATCCGGGTGCCGGCCAGCGACCGCGCGCGCCTTCTGCACGGCGAGAGCTACCGCGCCCTGCACCGGGTCCTCCGGGACTGGCGATTCGTCGACTTTCGATGGGACAACGTCGAATTCCGTGAGCAGCGCGGCCAGCAGCTCTTTTCTGCGCGGAGAGGCGGACGCGAGCACAACATGAGTCACGCGGCCGCCCCGTCATCCAGCCGCAGCCGCACCACGCATTCGATGTGGCTGGTCTGGGGAAACATGTCGACCGGCGTCACGCGCTCGATGCGATAGCCGCCGTCGGCGAGCACCCGGAGGTCTCGCGCCAGCGTCGAGGGGTTGCAGGACACGTACACCACGACGGGCGCCCGGAATTCGATGATGCTTTCGAGCACCGGCGGCGCGCACCCGGCGCGGGGCGGGTCCAGGATCACCGCATCCGGCTCGTCCTCGAGCTGGGGCAGGACCTCCTCGACCTTGCCGACGCGGATGTCGACGTTTGGCGTTTCGCGCGTGTTGGACTTCGCGTCGCGGACCGCACTGGCCGATTCTTCGATGGCGACCACGCGCCGGAAGCGCTCGGCGAAGATAACCGCGAAGGTACCTACCCCTGCGAAGGCATCGATCAGCAAGCCCCCCTCGCGCGGCAGCGACTCCCCGACAAGCGCCACCAGCTTTTCCGCCTGTGGTGTGTTGACCTGGAAGAAGGCGGAGTCCGAAACCACAAAGCGCTTGCCACCGAGCTGCTCCAGGTAGCTCTTCTG
This sequence comes from Dehalococcoidia bacterium, assembly GCA_007126855.1. Lineage (GTDB taxonomy): Bacteria > Chloroflexota > Dehalococcoidia > Tepidiformales > Tepidiformaceae > SLAK01. Next base: position 4,418 of record SLAK01000458.1, read on the forward strand.
TCCCGAAGGTACCGTCAGTCCTTCGATCTCCGGCTGGATGAGGTGGCTGCCCGTCGCCTCGTTGTAGCGGATCTGCACCTGGTGGAGCCCTTTGCAGCGATGTTGAAGCTGCGGCAGCAGGTCGTTGATGAAGGGGTGCGCGATGGGACAGTGCTCGACCGTCACCAGCCCTCGCCCGCGCCGCGAGATGTAGCCCACATCGCCATGCGTCGGCCCAGTGGACAGACGAATGTGGTTGCGGTAGCCCCACGGGTTGCCAGCTCCAACTGTTTCGTCCACCTGGCAAGCTTCGAAGCCGCCAATGCGCCGCAGTTGCTCTTCGACGATGCGCTGTTTGGCGGCGAGCTGCGCCGGGTAATCCATGTGCTGGAGCTGGCATCCGCCGCAGCGGCCAAAGACCGGGCACGGCGGCTCAACGCGGTCCGGCGACGCTTCGATCACCCGGGTGGTAACCGCTTCCAGGTAGTCCCGGTGGACACGCTCAACTTCCGCTTCGACGAGTTCGCCAGGCGCAGCATAGGCCACGAGTACCACGCGGCCATCCTCCGTGCGCGCAAGCCCCTGGCCGCCTGCGACGAGCGATTCGATGCGGACAGTGATGGGCGGCATATCGGGCGGCGGCTGGCGCCGCGAACGTCGGCGGGACATAGGTTGAGCTTAGGATCCGCGCGTGGCACGCGCGAACGCCACCCATGCCGGTTCGGCCCACAAACCGCATGGCAGCTGGCGGGCCGGGATCGTACGTTGAGCCCGGTGCCCCCTGTTGCCCCCTCTCGCCGATCTTCCCCATCAGGCGGAGACTCCGGCGGGTTCAGCGGCAAGGAATTTGTACCCAACCCCAGGGACTGTCTGAATGATCGCGGGATTGGCCGGATCGCGCTCGATCTTCTTGCGCAGGCGGGATATCCATACCCGCAGGTATTGCAGATCGTGCCGGTACTCCGGTCCCCAGACGCTTGAAAGGAGCTCGGGGTTGAGTATGACCTTGCCGGGCCGCGAGGCCAGGTGCTGCAACAACATCCATTCCGTCCGCGTAAGCAATAAGTTCTGCTGGCCCCGGCGGACGGTTCGGCTGTCGAAGTCGATGTCGAGACCGTCGGCATGAACAGACCCCGCACCGCTCTCGGAGTTCGCATGCCGGCGGAGCACCGCACGGATACGCGCGGACAGCTCGTCGGCGCTGAAGGGCTTGACCACGTAGTCATCGCCGCCCAGTTCAAGTGCGCGAACTTTGTCGAGCTCGCGGTCGTTGGCTGAAACAAAGATCACCGGGATGCCGGTGGCATCGTGGAGGGTGCTCAGCAGGTCGATGCCGTTGACCTGTGGCATCAACACATCAAGCAGAATTACGTCTGGCTTGTGTTGTTCGGCCAGCCGCAACGCCGCGGCTGGATCAGTCGTTGTCACAACGCGAAATTCATGTTCGGACAGCTCGAGCTCCAAGAGCCTCAAGATTCCCGGCTCATCGTCGATGGCCAATGCCAGTGGTGAAGTTCCCATTTCCGGATGCCCCCTTGTGACGGTATCGCTGGCGAATTCAGCAAACCCTGAGGAGAGACTGTTTCAGAAAGTGCAGCGGGAAGCGAAAGTGAGTCCCGTTTGCTTCAAACGCCATTCGAACTTTGCGCCAGGATGACCAGACCCTTTCACGGACATCCTGGCATCGCTCACACCGTGGGTTGCTCGCGTATCCGCATGCAACCCTGATCCATGCCGGATGGCGCCAGTGTGCTGTTAAGGGCCTCGTCGACCGCGAAAGTAGAATCCCCCGCTGAGGACGGTGAGCAGCAGAGCCACCAGCGCGAGAATGAGGAAGAGCTCGGCCAGCCACAGGCCGAGGCCCCCAAACACCAGCACGAGCACAAGGAATACTAATACCAGGCCCAGCGCAGTACCCATGTCAGTACCTCACTTTCATTCCGACCGTAGCCGTAGACGTGGCTGCGACTACATCCCCGGGGCCCGGAAACTTCTTGCAGAAGTGCTGCAGAGCACGGTCGCGCCCGTGATCCGATGCTGATTTGCCGGGACTTGAGCCTTTACTTCGCTGTCGCTTCTGGTCGATTGCGATATAGGCGCAACCGGCGGTTGACCGCCTGTTAGCCGGCGAGGCATGGGATGGTCGTAGTTTGACCTTGATCGACAGGGAGACACCACCATGGCTTCTCGCCCTTCTCATGTGGAAATCGGTAACGGATCAGGGCCGGGCAAGACACGGCAGAGCCTTGCTATCCAGGCCATGGGCCTTGGCGTGGCCTTCGGAGACGTTGAAGTTCTGCGCGAGGTCGATCTGGAGATCCGGCAGGGTCAGGTCTTCGGGCTCATTGGCCCGAGCGGCTGCGGCAAGACCACGTTCCTCCGCCTGGCCGGGGGGCTCGCTGTTCCTACGGAAGGGGCACTGCGCGTGTTCGATGAGGCTCCCCGAAACTTCGGGCCACGGCAGCAGGCGCGGCTTGGCTATGTACCGCAGCAGTTCGCGCTCTATGGGAACCTGAGCGTCGAACAGAATGCCCGCTTCGTGGCAGGCCTCTACGGGATGGGTTGGCGGCACCGGCGGCGGC
>SLAK01000283.1 GCA_007126855.1 Dehalococcoidia bacterium
ATCGTGAAGCACACGAATCCGTGCGGGATCGCGACCCGGGAGGACATGCTGGAGGCCTACCGGCTGGCGGTGAAAGCCGATGCCACCAGCGCGTTCGGCGGCATCGTGGCCTTTAACCGGGACGTGGATGAAGCGCTGGCACGGGAGCTGCGGGAGTTCCGGAGCCCGAACGATGGCGAAACACGCATGTTCTATGAAATTGTCGTGGCGCCCGGGTACACGCCAGACGGCCTGGCGACCCTGAAGGGAAAGTCGAAGGACCTGCGGATCCTGGAGGCGAAGCCGCGGGAGCGCGGCGGGAGGTCGTACCGGCAGGTCGGCGGGGGCTGGCTTGTGCAGGACGCGGACGACCTGGGGCCCGACGACATCGAGCTGCAGGTGGTGAGCGAGAAGCAGCCGACGCCTGAGCAGCTCGAAGACCTGAAGTTTGCCTGGCGGAGCGTGAAGCACGTGAAGAGCAACGCGATCACGCTCGCGAAGGACGGGCGATTACTCGGTATGGGCAGCGGCCAGCCGAACCGGGTGAAGAGCGTGGAGATCGCGATGGAGAAGGCCGGCGAAGAGGTCCAGGGCGCTGCGCTGGCGAGCGATGCGTTCTTCCCATTCGCCTGGGGCGACGCAGTGGAGAAGGCGTGCCAGGCGGGCGTATCGGCGATCATCCACCCTGGCGGTTCGGTGCGTGACCAGGACGGGATCGATTGCTGCAACCAGTACGGTGTGGTGCTGGTGTTCACCAGCGTGCGGCATTTCCGGCATTGATGGCGGTCCGTAAGCACACATGAGCGGCGAGATGGTATTCCGGCGCCTGTCCGATGAAGAGCTGGACGCGGCCCATGCGATCGTTGTCGAAGCCACAAGCTGGCTGAACTCGAAAGGCATCCGGCAATGGCCGCGTCCCCTGCGCCAGATGTTATCGCGAGCGGCAGGAGCGCGGGGAGAACCACGGGCTGTTTGCCGGTGATGAGCTTGCTGGTGTGGTGTCGCTTTCGACCGAAGTGCCTGGCAGGTGGCCCGATCTGCAGCCTGGCGAGGGCTTTCGCTGGCTTTCGACGATGGCGGTATCGCGGAGGCCGGGGGCGCGAGGAACGGGCGCGCAGTTGCTGGCGGGCGCCGAGGCATGGGTAGCTTCGCTCGGAGTGGCCGCGATGTACCTGGATTGCGTCGAAGGGAATGGATACCTGGCATCCTTCTATAGCGGGGCCGGGTACGAGCTGCTCCGAACCCGCGAGATGCGCCCGGGGCTGACGATACATGTGTTTCGAAAGGGGCTATCAGGCGCCGCAGCAGCAGCCCTTCAGCTCTCGTGTTCGACTTCGACGTCGCCGAAGATGGCGATGCCGCGGACGCGAAGGCGAGGCGCATCGGAGGGCGCGGGACCATCGTGGCGGGTCTTGTCTTTCACGTCGCCAAGGATGGGGAGCGGGCTGAGCTGGATGTGCCAGCCGTGCGGCACAACAACTGTGGCATCGCCGAAGATGGCGGTCGCGGCAACGTCGGCGCCGCCGGGGGCGAGGCCGGCTTTGCGGAGGTCGAGCTCTGCTTCGCCGAAGACGGCGGTGACGCTGCCGTCGGTAAACGCGTCGGCACTGGTGGCCGAGCGGGCATCGCCAAAGACGGCCAGAATGCTCAGCGACTCGGCGCTCGTGGTGAAAGGCCGCTTCCGGCGCGCATACATGGCGATCATCCAGACGCCGACAGCAATGATGAGCGAGGGCCAGACGTAGTCCCATATGTCACCCGGGACCAGGCCGAGCTGGTGTATGAGCAGCACGGCACCGATGCCGACAATGATCATCGAACCGAGCCAGGGTCGCGGCCGGCCGGCAAGCTGGGCGAGGCCGACGGCGATGATGATGGTTGGCCACCACTGCGAGATGACGTCGCCGGCGTCCCAGTAGCCGGCGCGGTCGACGAAAAGGATGATGCCCAGGGCAATGAGTGCGAGCCCTGCCAATACCCAACCCATGTGTGTACCCACGCGCGCAAGATACGTCGGCGGCCAGACCGGCCAGCCGGCCCTGTGAAGCGTACGCGGTTCTCTTTGCCCGTGTCAGGCGGAGGCGTGGGCGGCGGGAAGGCCGAGGGTGCACCGGACGCATCTGCCGGAATAGCGGACAGCGCCGGGCGCTGGCGGTGCTGCGGATGCGCCGATCACGCAGGGGTAGCGACGAAGAAGCCCTGGCGGATCTTGCCCGCGCGTGCTGAGTCGACCCATAGCTGCAACGCGCTCACGGTGCGATCGAGCTGCTCCTCGGGGACCACTCCGGCAAGAGCATGGCGCTGGGCCTTGAGCTGTTCGAGCACGGAAGAGTACGTGGGTGCGACGTTGGCCGACCAGTCTTCTTCAACGTTGATCGCAAAGCCGGCGTCATCGAGAGCCTGGCGATAATCGGGGAAGTCCCACATCTCCGGGCTGCGGACGCGCTCGTAGATCTTTTCGCGATCCTCGGGCGAGACATCCCCGGCTACGAGCAGGTCGGAGATAAGGATCCGTCCGCCAGGCCGAAGAACCCGGCGGCACTCGCGGAGGATGCGGAGCTTATCGGCACCATGGAGGAAGGCTTCCTGACTCCAAATGGCATCAAAGCTCGCGTCTTCGCTCGGAATGTTGTGGAAGTCGCCGTACTCGAACCGCACATGGGTATCGACGCCAGCCTCGGCCGCGCGCTGCGCGGCGAGGCTGAGTTCTTTTTCGCTGATGTTCTGGCCGACTACGCGGCAGCCATATTCGCGGGCGAGGAAGATTGCGGAGGCACCATAGCCGCACCCGAGGTCGAGCACTTCGGTGTCTGATTCGATGCCCGCCTTAGTGGCCATGATGCGGTTGGTGCGATCCATGGCGGTTTGAAGCGTATCTTCATCGCCGGACCACGTGCCCATATGGACATTGTCCTGCCAGAGGCGACGGTAGATTTCATCTGCGGGACCGTCATAGTATCGCTGCGTTTCCTCAACGACGCTTCGAATGGCATCGCGCTCAGTCATGGTCACCTCCTCGGGATCGGGGCAGCCGGATGGCCATGGAGGGTTACCCGGTGGCGGCGACGTGAACTACGAAGTCGGTGTCGTCGAAATCGTAGTCCTCCTCGAAGTCTCCATAACTCGTGAGGTTGCGGAAGCCAGCGTTTTCAAGGAGCGTTTTCATGCGATTGAGGCGGATGGGGTGCAGCGTAAGGAAGTGCCGCGAACCGTCGGGGAAGCTGTACTGGAATTTGACGGCGTTGATATCGATCTCGATGGGCCTTGCATCAACCTCGCGGCCGCAGTAATAGTACTTGTGTTTTGATCGGAACCCGTTATCGAGGATGTAGTCGTAGTTCCGGTGATCGATGATCAGGATACCGCCAGCACGGAGGACGCGACGGAATTCGGCAAGTGCCATGACGCGATCGTCCTCGTCGAAAAGATGGGTGAAGGCGTTGCCGAGGCACACGATGGCATCGAATTGGCCATCCACATGCTTCGAAAGTTGACGCCAGTCAGCGACGGTCGTGGGCAGTTCCACGCCCCAGCGGTCTGCGTTTTCCCGGGTCTTGCGGATCATTGACTCAGCTCCGTCTGCTGCGAGGACATCGAAACCATCGCGGGTGAGCGTGATCGCGTGGTATCCGGTGCCTGCGGCAACATCGAGGACGCGGCGGCAACCGTGCTCGCGAAGCAGCCGAGTGAAGAATCCGTTTTCACCTTCAGCTCGACGTTCCCAATCGATGAGCTCATCCCACTTATCAACGAAGGAAGGCCGATACTCCTGGCGGTACAGGTCAGAGCTAAGCTGAATTGTCGTAGTAGATGATTGTGTATTACTCACAGGCAGTCTCCGTATGTCAATTTCCGGGGCCGTGACCAAATACCGGGAAAACACCTACGAATCGTGCAGATATGGTTCGTCGAGCCGTGCCGTCCGCTGAAGCTACGCTCGAAATGCGCAATTGTGGATGCCCAGAATCCCTGGCAGCCGGCGCCCAGTGAGCGCACGTTACAGTACTGTCGCGAATTCTACAACCTGCTTGTGACCGCCAGGCTTCAACAATGAGCGGTGAGCGCCTGTTTGCGGTCGACTGTGAGCTTGGCTTTCACGTAGGGACAGTGGCACAGAATTATTTGCTTTCGACGATGGTATTGTCATCTGGTTCGACGCGCACGTAGGAATCGAGTCGACCGGCTGAAGTTACGGCCCGATCCCTGGTGCGCGAGTCGATGCTGCCATGTACGCCGTTTCGTTCGCGGCGTGCCTTCCAGATGGCGGTCGCGTGCAGTGCTGGTGGTGGGGATTTCGACGAATGGCAAGGTTGGCCGCGCGCTGGACGAGCTTGATGGATGCCGGTCTTCGAACTGGCCGGGGAGCAGATGGAGTCCTTCCGGCTCGCGAGACCGGCACGTCCGAGCGGGAATCACGCGGACAGCGGCCGCAGGCGATCTGGCCCGGACTATGCCGGGGCTGCGCCCTGGTGGGGCGGCGTGGGATACCTGACTGCTGGTAGGGTGTGGCCATGGCACGGAAATCGCGGGAGCGGCAGGAGAACAGCGGGGCTTCGCCGGCGCCGGCCAGCATGATGACGTCGAAGAAGGCGATGTTCATGCTGGGCGTGATCTTCATCGTGGTGGGGGTGTTCTCAGCGCTCGGCCAGATGTGGATCGAGGCGGTGATGTGGATGGCGCTGGGTGTAGTGATGATGGGCGCGTCGTTTCCAATCTTCGGCCGCGGGCGGATGCAAACGTGGATGGGTGTGGGGCTGACGGTAGTTGCGGTGGTGATGTTCCTGGCGCTGATCGTGCGTGACCTTGCTTCATGATTTCTCAGAGCCAATGGCCGCAGCGATCTTGATAGGATCGGACAAGGCGCACCTCTGCAAGGGTCTTTGGTCCCAAGACAGCGGCGCTTACCCTCCGGTAGACTCAGCGACACAACCGCACTGGAGCACTGACCATGGAGTTCAAGTTCACCGCCGAACACGATGCGCTGCGCGAAGAAGTTCGTTCGTTTCTGAAGGAACATCTCCCTTCGGGCCCGGGCCCGACGCGGCCGACGAGCCAGGACAACTGGGAATGGCAGCAGGGCTTCAACAAGAGGCTGGCGGAGCGGAAGTGGATAGCGCCGGCGTGGCCGGAGGCGTACGGCGGGCTGGGGTGGTCGCACATCAAGCAGATGATCTTCAACGAGGAGCTGGCTTACGCGGGAGCGCCGGATGCAGGCCGTGTGTTCAACGTGGGCATGATCGGACCGACGCTGATTGTCCATGGGTCGGAGGAGCAAAAGCGCGAGCACCTGCCGCTGATCACGAGCGGCGAGGTGGTCTGGTGCCAGGGCTATAGCGAGCCGGGCGCAGGGTCGGACCTGGCATCGTTGCAGACGCGGGCGGCCCGCGACGGCGACGATTATGTAGTAAACGGGCAGAAGATCTGGACGACGGGTGCGCACCATGCCGACTGGTGCTTCCTGCTGGCGCGGACCGACCCTGATGCGCCGAAGCACAAGGGCATCAGCTTCCTGCTGGTGGACATGAAGACGCCGGGGATCACCGTGAACCCGCTGGTGAACATGGCGGGCTACCACGAGTTCAACGAGGTGTTCTTCGAGGACGTGCGGGTACCGGCGGCGAACCGGGTGGGCGAGGAGAACAACGGCTGGTATGTGGCGATGACGCTGCTGGACTTCGAGCGCTCGAATGTCGCTTCGATTGCTGCGAACCAGCGAACACTGGAGTTGCTGGCTGCAACGGCGCGGGAGCGGGCCGATACGCTGCGTTACGGCGACGTGCTGCGGCACCAGCTTGCGGACTACTGGATCGCGAACGAGACGGGCCGGCTGCTGAGCTATCGCACCGCCTGGATGCAGGAAGCCGGGAAGATCGCGAACTACGAGGCTTCGGTAATCAAGATCTTCGCGACGGAGCTGGCGGCGGAGATCACGAACTTCGGCGTGAACGTGCTCGGCCTGCACGGCGCGCTGGAGCCTGATTCCAAGCACGCGATGCACGGCGGGGTGATCGAGAAGGGGCACCTTTCGAACGTGGCGCCGATGATCTACAGCGGTTCGAGCGAGATCCAGCGGAATATCATCGCGACGCGGGGGCTGGGGCTGCCGCGGGACTGAGGCTGCGACGCTTCGTTACAAGGAAGGCCGGGCTATCAGCAGCCCGGCCTTTTGCGTGGCGGAGAACAGCCGCTCAGCCCGCGTATTCCCAGCCGAGGTCACGTTCGATGAGCATTTCGCCGCTGCGGAGCATGCCGCCGTCGGTGACTTTGGCGATGACCAGCGTGTGGTCGCCGGCGGGGATGAAGCTTTCGGCTTCGCAGGTGTACCAGCCCAGAGCGTCGAGCAGGATGGGTACGCCGGATTCGTGCAATTCGTAGCGGAGGCCCTCGAGTTTGTGGTGGACGACCTGCGCGTGTTCGTGTGAGCGGCCTTTGACCTTGCGGCCCTCGGAGGGCATGACGACTTTGCGGGCGATGTCGATGCCGTCCTTTTCGTGGAGCATGTTGACGGAGAAGACGTTGGTGGCGCGGATGTAGCGGAGGGTGCGGGCGTCGTTTTCGATGGAGGCGGTGACCAGGCGCGGCTCGAAGGAGACCTGCATGACCCAGTCGGCGATCATGGCGTTGAGGGAGCCATCGGCATCGCGGGAGCCGATGACGTGGACGCCATAGGACATGGCGAGCATGGCCTGCTGGACGGGCTCGAGTTCCTTGGGGGCGCCGGGGACGTTGGGGAATTCGGTGCGAAAGGACACGATGGTCTCCTGTTTCGGAACTTGTAACCATCGTGCCACGGGTTGGGGCGGTTTGCAGTGAGCGCGGTCTCGGCGCCGCTTAGCCGCCGACCATGTTGATGATCTGGAAGAACAACACGAAGGTGAGTGTGCCGCCGACGAGGATGTAGACCAGCCGGGTACCGTTCATGTCAGTTCCAGTTTCGCACCCGGGGACGTTGCAGTCGCGCCACGGTCGTGCTGCGGA
>SLAK01000165.1 GCA_007126855.1 Dehalococcoidia bacterium
TCCGCGATATCCCGCGCCATCGGCAGCCGTGCCTCGCTGTACACCACGATCGATGACGTCGGCTGCGCGTCGACATCCGGCCCCCGGTAGACCGACGGGAAGCCCTTCGCGAACCGCAGATACCGCCCCAGCTTCTCCACCTGCTCGCCGCCACCCATGCCGTACCCGTTTTGTATCTCCACATTCGACTGCGCGTACGTCGACTGGGTGAAGACCTGGTTCACCCAGTACCGTGCGTTTTCCCGGTTCCACAGCAGCACCTGCGCGCCCGTGGGGGTCACATGGTCCCGGACCGTCTCCACGCCATCCACCGGGTCGCCGATCGAGTAGGTGTTGATCTCCCCCCGGGCGTCCAGCAGCAGGTTTGCCAGACCGGGGATGCGCGACACCGCAACATCGTGGTGGACCGTGTCCCGGTAGGCGTTATAGGTCCCCATTGGGTCGTTCAAGAACCCTCTGGAGATGGCTTCCTTGGCTGCCGTCTCGATGATCAGCGCCTGCCGCTTCACGCGCTCCAGGTCGGTTGGGCTGCGGTTCCGGCTAAAAGCCACGGCTTCGTATCCATCAATCCGCTGCGGACCGGGTGGAAATGATATGTAGTGCGGCGGGAAACGCCCGCTTTCGTCGCTATACCACCAGTTATAGACTGCCAGCTCCTCGGGCACATCGATCTCGATGCCACCGATCGCGTTCACCAGCGCTTCCACCCCGAAAAAGTCCAGCATCACCCAGTTGTCAATCTCGATGCCGAAGTTGTGCTCAATGTCCGCAATGAGTTGCTCCGCGCTCGCATCAAGCGAGCCGCCCCGCTCATGGCCCACAACCCACGACTCGTTGATGCGCGCCTCGCGCGCAACACTCCCGTCAGCCCGCGTTTGCTCGATGTACAGGTCGCGCGGGAAGCTCAGCAGGCTCGCGATCTTCGTCACGGGATCGATTGTGGCCACCATGATTGCGTCCGTTCGGTGCGGCCCTACAACGGGCTCATGCGGCCGCCGGTCGATACCGACCACCAGGATATTGGTGCGCTGGTTGAATACACTTTCTGCCCCGGGCTGGCTGACTTTCGCCGGTCCCGGCAGCGATGTGAGGACCGAGCTGAAAGGCGCATTCTCTCCAGGAAAAACCGCGGGGTACGCGCGCGTGAGCAAGCCGAGCCCGGCGTAAAATGAAGCGGCGCCCATGATGAGAAGCGCGGCGACAAACGCAAGCCGCTGGCGCAAACTGTAGCGCGATCGGCCAACGGCAAGGGCCGGCCCCGCCCCCTGTCCTACCGTAGCCGGAGCCGTGTTCTCACGAGTCGCCATCACCGCTCACGCTACGGTTGTGCGGAGAATTGTGTCAATGCCGGGTTGGGCCCACCTATACCGGGGCTTCATCCTGGCGTGTTCTTCGTATATCAGCCCATGCCGAGCTCGTGTAGCCTGTCGTCGTCTATTCCGAAGTAATGAGCGAGTTCATGCAGCACTGTAATGCGCACTTGTTCGCGAATCTCATCGTCGTTTGAACAGATGGCCTCAATCGGTTCCTGGTAGATGCTGATTTTGTCCGGAAGCACCAGGTTGTAGTTCGTACCACGCATCGTCAACGGTATGCCGTGGTACAGCCCCAACAACGTGTGCCCCGGTCCGACTCCGGCCACCTCCAGGTCCTCCCGCGTCGGGCGCGTCTCGATCACCAGGTCCACATTCCGCACTTCCCGCCGCAGATCATCCGGCAAGAGCGCCACCGCTTCACGCACCAGCTGGCGAAAGTGCTTGCGGTCGACTTTCGTCATCGCCTCGCCCCCGAAGCGCGCCAGCCTGTACCACCACCGTCCATGCTTCGGAGTCTACGGCTGGCCATGAACTCTACGCTACCGTTACGGTCCCGCCACCGCGGCACGCACCACATTGCAACCAAGTGCCACGCCCGCCGCCCCGACCATTAGAGCGTGAGGTTGCCAAATCCCTTCTCCCGGAACAATACACGCCGGCTAACCGATGCGGTCCGCAATGGTGTCGGCGTTCGCGAACAGTCCTGGCCCATGCCTGCGCTGGCAGCGACGGGGACATCGCCCGTGATCGAAGACATCCTGGCCTGGGTACGCGACGTGATGGGCGACATGCGCCGCCCCTATGGCATAGACCACGTTGCCCTGGCGCTCGCCTGCCGCGACAACAACGGCCGCGTCGTCTGCAGCAACTCCCTCGGCGTCCTCAAGCCCTCGGCGTTTTACACAGACGAAGGCGCCGCTCGTCTCGAAGCCTTCCTGGATGATGTACGCTTCGCCGATCCTGGCGACGATGCCCAGATCGTTGCCGCGTTGCTCAGCCTGGGCGATGTCGCCTACGAGCTCGGGTTGCCCCGCGCCGCCTGATCCGTTTCTCCTAGCCCGTTGCCCGGCTATCATCCCCCCTATGCCCCAGGTCCGCGACCGCGAACGAGCCCGCAACCTCCTGCAAACGCAGATCGACCGCATCGGCCGCCTCCGCGGCAGCGGGCCAAATCCCTTCGACTACGACCTCTGGCAATCCCGCACCGTCGAACTCGTCGACGAAATCTTCGGCCCCGGCTCCGAAGAAGCCACCCGCTATTACGAGGCCGCCGGTATCCGTGGGCGCCTCCCCGGCGTACGCGGCGAAGCCGAGAACATGACCCTCAACATCCACGGTCCCTGGGGTATCCTCGCCCGCCTCGAACGCGGCGAAGCCGTCCTCAAAGATCTGCTGGCCGAACTCCAGGACGAATCCTGACCCGCGCGGCTGCGCCGCAGCCTCATGGGCTCATGGCGTCGTCGCCTTTGGAAAGATCCTGCTCCCTGCCCGGAGACAGAGCACGGTGAGGGGCCCGTGCCTTATCCCTCGCCTGGTTGCACAGTATTGGGCCATTCCCGCAAGTCCGCCACTTCAGCCACATCCACCGCCGGAATCACCCCGGGCAATCGCTCCGCAAGCTCATGTGCCAGGCCCGCCAGCCGCGCCTGGTACGCCTCGCCCCCCAGCTCTTCCGTCGTCATGATCACCGCGTCTTCGCCGTTGTCCGAGTAATAGGCTTTGCGGCTGCCCACCTCGTAAAAGCCGTAGGCTCGGTAGAGCCGCCTGGCCGCCGTGTTCGACTCCCGGCATTCCAGCGTTGCCACCGTCAGCCCGTAGCGGAGCGCAAGGTCCACCAGCCCGTGCACCAGCAGCCGCCCCAGGCCTTTCCGGCGGCAAGCCGGCTCCACCGCCACGTTCACCACGTGCGCCTCGTCGAGCTGGATCCACATCCCGGCAAAGCCTTCGATACTCCCGTCGCCCCCTTCGGCGACGATGTACCGGGCGACGGGGTTCTCCGTTAGTTCCCGGACGAAATTCGTGCGCGGCCATCCCCGCCCCTGTGCCACGCTCTCAAGCGTGCTCGCCTGCGCGGCGTCGTCCACGCGCATCATTCGCAACCGTAGCGGCAGCCCCATCGCTCTTATCCTTTCGCCCATGCTCCGTCCCGGCAAGCATCCCCCCGCGAGCACGAATCCGGCGCCTCCTCCGCGGTCATTTTCCCTCTCCGGTCTTCCCTGCTGCCTCGTGACCACGTTAACTACCCACAATGCGTGCGCTCGTCATCGCAAATGGTGAAAGGGTTTCCCTTGGGCTGCTCCGCCAGCTCGCCGGCGAATCTGACTTCGTGGTTGCAGCCGACGGCGGCTTCCACCATGCTCGTGCCGCCGGACTCATCGTCGACGCCGTCGTCGGCGATCTCGACTCGCTCGGAGAAGAGGATTACCGCGAGCTTGGCCCTGGCACCGTATTTCGTCAGGCCGACCCCGATTCCACCGATCTCGAAAAAGCCGTCGCCCACGCGCTCGCGCGCGGCGCAGAACAGGTAGCCGTCACATGCGCAGGCGGCGGCCGCGCCGACCACGCCCTGGCGAACCTCTCCATCCTGGTGAAAAACCGTGGCCGCGGCGACCTGCGCGTCGTCGACGACCGATTCGAAACGATGCTCGTGGATGGCCGCGTCGAGCTAGACGACGTGCCTGGTACCGTCGTGTCCCTCGTTTCCATCGGTACCTGCACCGGCGTGACCACTACGGGCATGCGCTGGAACCTCCGTGACCACACCCTCGAATTCAGCCCCTACGGCGTCCACAACGAGATCGCCCATCCGCCGGCCACCGTCTCTGTGAAGTCGGGCGATCTCCTTCTCTTCCGCGGCCGCTGGGTCGAACGCCACGGCAGGCTCGGCTGAACCCCGGGACGCGAGTTGACTCGTGGGAATGCAGAAGACGTCACGTCGCGGTACACTTTTATTTCGACTCCAGATTCCCGAGAGGGATGCCACATGGCCGACTATGCCCGCTTCATGACCGCGATGATCACTCCCTACACGGCCGACGGCGCGGTCAACTACGCGTACGCGCGTAGCCTCGCCCGCCACCTGGTGCAGACAGGCAACGAAGGCCTCGTCGTAACCGGCACCACTGGCGAAGCGCCGCTCGTCGCCGACGAGGAGAAGTACCGGCTGTGGGAAGAGGTCAAGCAGGAAGTTGGCCCGGATGTCACCGTCGTCGCCGGCGCCGGCACCAACGACACCCGCCATTCCATCGAGCTGACCCGGATCGCCGAGCGCGCAGGCGCCGACATGATCCTTGCTGTCGCGCCGTACTACCTGCGCCCGCCGCAGGAAGGCCTCTACCAGCACTTCAAGGCCATCGCCGAGTCCACCTCGCTCCCGGTCATCGTCTATAACGTACCCTCGCGTACCGGCGTCAATCTCACCGCCGAAACCCTCCTGCGCCTGGCCGAAATCCCCAACATCGTTGGCGATAAAGAAGCCAACGGCGACCTCACCCAGACCGCCGAGGTCATGCGCCAGGCGCCAGGCTTCCGCATCTGGAGCGGCAACGACTCCGACAATTTCCACCTCTGGTGCCTGGGGGCCTATGGCGCCATCAGCGTCACCGGCCACCTCACCGCCGGCATCCAGCAGCGAATGTTCGGTCACGTTCGCTCCGGCCAGGTCAACGAAGCAGCGGATATCCATCGCAGCCTGCTCGCGGTCACGCGCGCCTGCTTCATGAACGGCAACCCAAGCTCCATCCGCTATGCCCTGCGCCAGTTCGGCTTCGAGATCGGCCTCCCGCGCCTTCCAGTGGTCGAACCCGAGTCCGCCATCGGCGAGCGCATCATGGAGATCTTGCGGTCCGCGCCGCTCGACTTGCCGGATGAACCGGTGGTCGCGCCCGCGCACGCAGGCGCGCCGCAGCCCGCCTGAGCACCGCGCCCGCCGCATCACGGACCATTCCTAATCGCGCGCCGGGCGCGACGACACCCTGGCGTTTCGCCCAAACCGCAGCCGTTTTCATAGAGTTCTTCCGTGCTACGGTGAAGGGTACGCTGAGGTCGAAATGAACGAGTTAGGCGAGTGGCTTGTCCGTGCACGCGAGGCGCGCGGGCTGACCCTCGAGGACGCCGAGCGCGACACCCGGATTTCGCGGCGCTATCTCCAGGCACTCGAAACCGGTGACCTGGACGTCATCCCGGCGCCCGTCTATGCGCGTGGCTTCCTTCGCTCCTATGCCCAGTACCTGGGCCTGAGCCCGCAGGAGGCCATGGAACGCTACCCGCGTGACGACGGCCCTCCCGGCCTTTCCTCGGTTCGACGCCAGCCGCCCCCTCAACAGCGCGCAGCTCCGCCCCCGGCGGAAGAAACCGTCGGCCAGCGCGGTAACCGGCCCACCTGGCGGCGTCCCGGCCCCATGCCCCAGCGCCCCGCCATCGGCGCCGGCGATCCCTTTCGCCGCGGTGAGCGGCCCCCGCCCTCGCACGACCTCCAGGAACCACTGGAACCCGAATTCTTCGAGCCCGAACCCGACTATGGCCACCCCGCCGCCCCACCTCCCCCCGATGAGCCCACGATCGGCGTCGATATTTGCGTCCCCCTCCCCGCGCGTCGCATCACTGACCCCGCCGGCCAAACACGCAGCATGGTGGTCCTCGCGGTCGCCGTCGTTGCCATCGGCGTGATCCTGCTGCTGGCCTTCGCCATTTCGCGCCTGGGCGGCAACGGCGCCGAGCTTGGCGTCGCCCCCGGCCTGGACGATACCCCGGGTGTTAATGGTGGCGTCGTCGACCCCGCTGACGACGGGGAGGTTATCGCGCCGCCCGATGATGACGAGCAGCCCGCGCAACAGAATGGCGCCGCCGCACCTTCCGGCATTGTCCCCGATGTCGAAGGCGACACCGAGGAGCGCGCGGTGGATGCCATCCGCGACGCCGGACTCGAACCCAACATTCGCTATGAAGCCACCGACGCCATGCCCGGCATCGTCCTCACCCAGTCGCCCGCGCCCGGCACGCAGCGTAGCCCCGGTGACCCCGTCACCATCATCGTCAGCGAGGAGCCCTGATGGCGGTCCCCCGCAGCTACCACGTCGTGACCCTTGGCTGCCCGAAAAACGACGTCGACAGCGAACACCTCGAGCGCCTGCTGACCGGTGGCGAGCTCCTCCCGGTCGCCGATCCCTGCGATGCCGACGCCGTCATCGTCAACACCTGCGGCTTCATCGAACAAAGCCAGGCCGAATCATACGAGGCGGTGGAGATGCTCGCGCGTCAGAAGCGCGACGGCCAGACGCTCATCGTTGCCGGGTGCCTCACCCAGCTCTACGCCGGCGAACTCCGCGCACGCGCGCCCGGGGTCGACCACATCTTCGGCGTCGGCCAGTGGCAGGATGTGGCGAAACTCCTCAGCGTCGATGTCGACGCCATCTACGACATCCCCGAGCACACCCCGGCCCTCTACGGCCCCAGCGCCTACCTCAAGATCTCCGACGGTTGTGACGCCCCCTGCACCTTCTGCGTCATCCCGAAGATCAAAGGCGGCCTCAGATCCGCCCCGGCCGGCCTTCTGGTCAAAGAAGCGCGCCGCCTGGTCGACGCAGGCGCCAAAGAACTCGTGCTGGTCGCGCAGGACA
>SLAK01000417.1 GCA_007126855.1 Dehalococcoidia bacterium
CCGCGGCCAAGCGCATCGTCCTGGACAACGGCGTCTGGCCGGCCACCCTCAAGCGCGACAACGTCCAGCTCATCACCGACCGCATCAGCGAGATCACGCCTCGCGGCATCCG
Organism: Dehalococcoidia bacterium; assembly: GCA_007126855.1. GTDB lineage: Bacteria > Chloroflexota > Dehalococcoidia > Tepidiformales > Tepidiformaceae > SLAK01. The sequence goes on from SLAK01000417.1 coordinate 113, forward strand.
CACGGACGACGGGCAGGAGCACGAAGTCGACGTCATCATCTATGGCACGGGTTTCCAGGCCTCCCGCTTCCTCACGCCTATGAAGGTCACCGGCCGCGGCGGCGTCGACCTCCACGAAAACTGGGACGGCGACGCACGCGCCTACCTGGGCATCGTCGTGCCGAACTTCCCCAACTTTTTCCTCCTCTATGGCCCGAACACGAACATCGTCGTCAACGGTAGCATCGTCTACTTCTCCGAATGCGAGGTGCAGTACGTCATGAACTGCATACGCCTCCTCCTGGAGAAGGGCTACCGCGCCATGGACTGCAAGAAGGACGTCCACGACCGCTACAACGTCCGCATCGACGAAGGCAACCGCCAGATGGCCTGGGGCGTCGCCGACGTCAATAGCTGGTACAAGAACGAAAAGGGCCGCGTCTCCCAGAACTGGCCCTTCAGCCTCCTCGAGTTCTGGCAGCAAACCCGCGAACCCGACCCCGCGGACTACGAGTTCGCGTAGCCGCGGCCGCCCCAGGCCGCAGGGCACGCCCCCGCCTCCGATCCCCACCCTCTCCCTTGCAAAGGGAGAGGGCCGGGGTGAGGGTTCTCTTAGGGCCGCGCGAAGGCGTGCGGCTCCGCATCGCTTCGCGTCGGCATCATCTTGAAGTCCGGGTCGTACTTCTTCAGCTCCCGCCGCGCGATTGTCATTTTGTGCACCTCGTCCGGACCGTCCGCGATGCGCAGCGTGCGGACGCTCGTCCACATGTCCGCCAGCGGCGTATCCTGCGTCACGCCGGCCGCGCCATGCACCTGGATCGCCCGGTCGATCACCTTCAGGGCCATGTTCGGGATAGCAACCTTGATGCCGGAGATCTCGTTCGCGGCCTCCTTGTTGCCCACCGTGTCCATCAGGTGCGCGCAGCGCAGCACGTACTCGCGCGCCATGTCGATCTCGATCCGTGATTCCGCAATCCAGTCCTGGATCAGGCCCTTCTGCGCCACCAGCGAGCCAAAGGCCTCGCGGTTCAACGCCCGCTTGATGAGATACGTCAGCGCCCGCTCCGCCACGCCGATCGTCCGCATGCAGTGGTGGATGCGTCCCGGGCCCAGCCGCGCCTGCGAAATTGCAAAGCCGCCACCTTCCTCGCCCAGCAGGTGGTCCGCCGGCACGCGCACGTTTTCGAACAACACCTGCCCGTGCCCGCCGCGGTCTTCGTGCCCGAACACGGTCAGCGACCGCTCCACCGTCACGCCGGGCGTCTCCTTCGGCACCACGATCATCGACTGCTGCCGGTGCCGCGGCGCATCCGGGTCGTTCTTGCCCATCACGATCATCACCTTGCAGCGATCCGCCATGATCCCCGAGGTGAACCACTTGCGCCCGTTCAGGACGTACTCGTCGCCGTCCTTCTCGATCCGCAAGGAAATGTTGTTCGCGTCCGACGACGCCACCGCTGGCTCCGTCATCGCGAAGGCCGAGCGGATCTCACCGTTCAGCAGCGGCCTCAGCCATTCTTCCCGGATGCGCTCGTTGCCGTAGAGATTCAAGATCTCCATGTTCCCCGTGTCCGGCGCGTTGCAGTTCAGCACTTCCGATGCGAACCGCACCTTCCCCAGCTCTTCGGAAACCGGCGCATAGTCCACGTTCGAAAGCTTCGTCCCCGGGTCACCCTCGCGCAGGTGCGGCAGGAACAGGTTCCAGAGGCCGCGCTTCTTCGCCTCCGCCTTCAGGTCGTCGAGGATTGGCGGATAGGAGTGGTCCCCGCCCTCGTGATACTGGCGGAAGTACTCTTCCTCGTTCCGGTAGATGTGGTCCGCCATGAACCGCTTGACCTCTTCCTGAACGGCGAGGCCTTCCTTCGTGAACTCGTACGGCATGTATGCTCTTCCTTTCTCTGGAAAGTTCGTTCGTGACGTTGCCTGAGCTGGCCACGCTGGTGTCAGCGTGGCCGGTGGGGCGAATTCTACAGCCGTATCCCGTTCAGGTGCTGGCCACACGGTTACCCGCTTGCTGGTCCGTTTGCCCCCTTGGCCCCTGGGTGCGGGCGCCGCCGGCTCAGAATCGCACGTTGCCCCGGATCAGCTCCTTCGCGATCGTCCGCCGCAAGATCTCGTCAGTCCCGTCCGCAATGCGGATCGTCCGCGCTGTCTTCCAGCCCTCGTGCAGGCGCAATTCGTTCGTCAGCCCCATCCCGCCATGCACCTGCATCGCCCGGTCGAAGATCTTCACCGCCGCATTCGTCGCAAACAGCTTCGCCATCGCCAGCTCCCTGCGCGCGTCCTGCCCTTCGTCCACTTTTGCGGCTGTCTCCAGCGTCATCGTCCGCGCTGCGAATATCTCCACCGCCATGTCCGCTAGCATGTTCTGGATCGACTGGTGCTCCGCGATCGGCTTCCCACTCGTATGCCGCGATTGCGAATACTCCACCGAACGCTCCATCGCCCATCGCGCCAGCCCCACCGACCGCGCCGAGTTGTACAGCCGCCCCTGGCTCGCGCCCATCATCGCCAGGTTGAACCCGCCATGCAGCGGCCCGAAGCGGTAAGAGTCCGGCACCCGCGCCTCGTCGAAAGACAGGATCGCCTCCCGCCCGCCGATTTCCCCGAACAACCGAATGACCGACTCCACGCGCACGCCGTCAGTCTCCATCGGCACATAGAACGCCGTGATCCCACCCTTCCGCGCCGCCACCATGTCCGGGTCTGTCACCGCGAACAGCAGCACGTAATCCGCTGTCGGCGCAAACGAGGTCCACTGCTTCGAACCCGTGATGCTCCACGAATCGCCATCCCGCGTGGCGCGCGTCTTCATCCCCCAGGCGTCCGTCCCCGCTTCCGGCTCCGACATCCCGAAGCATCCGGCGAGCCGGCCGCTCACCACCTTCGGCCGCACCTGTTCCGCTAGCTCCTCCGAAACCTCTGTCCACAGCAGGCTCGGCCCGCTCGCCCAGTGCGAAATCGTCCCGTAGGCCAGCCGCTCACCCGGCCCGTACTTATGGTGCAATGCCTCCCAGCACAGCACGCTCAGCCGCAGCGGCAACCCGCCCCCGCCAATCTCCTCGGGACAGAACATCTGGTAGTAGCCCGCATCCGCCGACGCCATCCGCACTGCCGCCCGCGCCGCCGTCACATCCGGGTGCTCCACGCCGCTTTCCGTGTACAGCAGCCGCGGCTCCTCCATGATCTCCGCGATCGCCTCCTCCCGCGGCGCCACCTCCTTCTCCACAAACTCCAGCAGCCCGTTCACCACGGCCGCGTCCCGCCCATCCTGCTCCGTCATGTCTCAACCTCCGAATGTAGCCGCGACCCCCGTGGTCGCGGGGAATGGCTCGCATGTCCCCGTGGTCGCGGGGTATGGCTCGCATTTCCCCTCGTATTCCTCACCGCTCCGGCCCGCGCAACAACACGCCCCCATCCACCGGTAACACCACCCCCGTGATGTACCGCGCCTCGTCTGATGCAAGGAACAGCGCCGCATAGCCAACATCCCACCCGGATCCCTCGATCCGCAGCAGCGACGCGTTCTTCCGCCGCTCGCGAAGCTCCACACTCATGCCGCCTGCATACACCATCGGTGTATAGATCGGTCCCGGCGCGATGCAGTTCGCCCGGATACCGTCCCGCGCATGGTCCACCGCAAGCGCCTGCGTCAGCGAGATGACAGCTCCCTTCGACACGCTGTACGGCGTAAGCCCACGCGGCCGCATCGCCGCAATCGACGCGATGTTCACGATCGCGCCCCCGCCCGACTCCGCCATCGCCGGTACCGCGTGTTTGCTCGCCAGCATCATCCCGGTCACGTTCACGCGCATCACGCGCTCCCAGTCCTCCTCCTCCACATCCACCACTGTCCCGCGCCCGCCGATGCCCACGTTGTTGTCCAGGATGTCGAGCCGCCCCCACAGCTCCACCGCGCGCGCCACCATCGCCGCGCAATCCTCCGAACTGGTCACGTCCGCGGCGAACACCTCCGCCGTCGCACCCTCCTGTTTGATCAGCTCGCGCGTCTGCTCCGCCGCCTCCGGCTTCCGGTCTACCAGCAACACGCGCGCCCCCTCGCGCGCGAAAAGGACCGCCGCCGCGCGTCCTGTCCCGATGCCGTCGTCCACCTGCGACCCGGCGCCCGTGACAATCGCCACTTTGTCCTCCAGCCGTCCCATCGCGCCCTCCTATCGGTCCACGCGCCACGGCGCGGGGTCGAAGTCGTCCGGTAGCGGCAGGAAGATGCTCCTCCGCGGCCCTTCGATCTCCCGCGTGATGTGGCCTCGCCCTGTCGTGTCGTCTGCCAGCAGGATGTCCCCCGGGCCCATCCGTCGCTTCGACCCGGCACCGCACTCGATCTCCACGGCGCCGGTCAGCGTGATCACGAACTGCCGCCGTGGCGCATTGTGGAAATCCAGTTCCCCGCCCACCGGCGTCTCGCGGAAAATCACGCCCTCCGTCGGCACCACCTCCGAGATCGATCCGTATCGCGACTCCTGCAGCGGGATGTCCAGCTCTTCGAAATGCGATTCGTTGTCTTCGCCCGTATACACGCGCACCACCCTCATACGCCCACCTCCTTCTGTTCAATGTCCGCGCATTCTGCGCCCCGCTACCCGGCGACCGCAACGGTCAGGTCGAGGACCGGGCTGGCGGACACCATCCTGGCGCGTGACAATGCATCTCACTATGCGGCCTTACGACTACGCCAAACGCGAAGGCATTCACGAACTTTCCTGGACCGATGTCGAGGCACTTTCCATCGAGCTTGCCGAGGCGCTCGACCGCGAAGGCATCGATTCCATCATCGGCGTGGCCCGCGCAGGCCTCTTCCCGGCTACCGCCGTCGCCCTCGCGCTTCGCCGCGAACTCTTCGTCGTGCGCCTCAGCCGTCGCGTCGACGACGAAGTCGTCTACGAAAGCCCGCGCTGGCGCGTGCCCATTCCACCCGAAGTAGCCGACCGCAATGTCGCCATCATCGACGACGTCGCCGACACCGGTGAAACCCTCCGGCTGGTGACCGCGGCAGCCCGTGAAGCCGGCGCTAAACACATCGTCACCGCGGCCCTCGTCGCCCATTCCTGGGCTGAGCCGCTCCCAACCCACGCGCCGCTCATCACCGACGCCTTCGTCATCTTCCCTTGGGTCCGCCAGGTCCGCGTCAACGGCCAATGGCAACCTCACCCGGAGCTCACCGCCGCCCTCGACGCCATCGCCGAGCAGGAGGAAGACTGAGCGTCTGTCTTGGGCTGCTCACCTGCCTGCATGCGGCTGGTGTTGGGAGGAGATGAGAGGCCGCAGCGTTGCTACGGACCTTGATGTGCCACGCTTGGCGCTGCGAGAAACTCTCTGGTGCTTTCGGCAATGCCGTCGGGGTCGTCCAGCCACACCACATGTCCGCTTTCGGGGATGACCACCAGCCTGGCGCCATGGACCTTCGCAACAAATGAGCGGGCCACCGGTTCGCCGCCGAATTGGTCCTCGGCTCCCCACAAAAAGAGCATTGGCACCTGGATTCCGCCGAGCATTTCGTCGTCGAGCAGAATCGCAGGGTTCACCCCTCGCAGACCGTGCAGGATCGGTGATGCGTCCAGGTCGTTCTTCATCGTGTCGGTGTAGCGCAGCAGGGCGCGAAACCACTCGATCCCCTCCTGCGGTACCCGCCCCTCCGCCAAAGCCCTGCGAAGACCAATCTGCGCGAGCATCGAACGGACGGCGCGTTCGCTTACCGGTAAGCGCGTCATGAGTCGCACCACGCCCCGCACACCAGCGAGCCGCATGACGAACGGCATTGGCCCGTTAGGAGCGCCTATCGGGAAGCCCAGCTCCAGTACTCGTCGTATCCGCGATGGGTGCGCCACAGCCGTGCGCAGCGCGTGATAGCCCCCGAGCGATGTGGCCACGATGTCTGCCTGTTCGATCTCGAGTGCGTCGAGCACGTCCACGATCAGCGTCTCGGCGGAGATGGCGAATGTGGCAACATCGCTGACTCTTGCTGGCAGCCTCTCGCTCAGCCCACAACCAGGGCGGTCGAGGACCAGGCATCGGAAATCCGACAGTCTGGCCACAAGCGGCGCAAAGCAGGTCCCGTTGATGCTGCCACCATGCACGAAAAGGACCGGAGGCCCCTCACCGGCAACCTGGATGCGCACCCGGGTGCCGATCCGGGGAAGGCGAACCCACGTCTCGGTAGGGAGTACCCCTTCGACCTCCCAGTACCTGGACTCCGCAGCGCGGTATTGCCGCTCGTTCAGTCCCACTCCGGGGTTCCCCCGTGCGCAACGTACGCCCACCCTGGTGTCGCCGCAATAGCGCGCAGCGCTGGAAAGCTCCACAGACGGGGGACTGCCGGGAAGAAGCAGGTGTCTGGCGAGTGCAGTCCCGAAGCTTACAAATGCCGCTGGAGCGGCAACTCCCGGATACGTGTCCCCGTCACGTCGTACACCGCGTTCGCTATCGCCGGCGCGATGGGCACGATCCCTGGCTCGCCGGCCCCCGTCGGGGGCTCATCGTCGTCGCCGACAATCGCGACATCGATGGCCGGCGTGTTGTGGATGCGTGGCACGCGGTAGCGCGCGAAGCTCCCATTCAGGAGCCGCCCGCCCTCGAACTCCGCGCCCTCGTAGAGCGCTGTCCCCAGGCCCATGATTACCGACCCCTCCACCTGGTTCCGCACACCCTCCGGGTTATACACCAGCCCGCAGTCGATCGACGCGCTCACCCGCTCCACCGCCACCTCCTTGCCCCGCACGCGCACCTGCACGCACTCCGCCGCATACGAGCCAACGTCCCACCCCAGCGCGACCCCCACACCCCGCCCGCCGCCCGGCGCTCCGGGCTCCCAGCCGAA
>SLAK01000371.1 GCA_007126855.1 Dehalococcoidia bacterium
TGGTGCACACGGGCCAGCACTACGACGATGGCATGTCGGCGCGCTTCTTTCGCGAGCTGAACATCGCCGAGCCGGACGTGAACCTTGGCGTCGGGTCGGGGACGCATGGCGAAATGACGGCGCGCGCCCTGGAAGGTGTCGAGCGCGAAATCCTGGCGTGGCGGCCAGACCTGGTGGCGGTCTTCGGCGACACGAACTCGACGCTGGCCGGCGCGCTGGCCGCAGCGAAGCTCCAGGTACCGGTTGCCCACGTCGAAGCCGGCCTGCGCAGCTTCAACCGCGCCATGCCGGAAGAAATCAACCGGGTGCTCGTGGACCACTGCTCCGACCTGCTTCTGGCGCCGAACGAAACCGCGATGGACAACCTCCGGCGCGAGGGTCTGGCTGAGCGCGCAGCGCGCGTAGGGGACATCATGGTTGACGCGCTCTACGGCGTCCGCGAGCACGCGCCCGCAGCCGAGGCAGTCCTTGGCGAGCTGGGGCTGGAGCCCGGCCCGTACAGCCTGCTGACCATCCATCGCGCGTCGAACACCGACGCCCCCGAAGCGTTGCGGGCGATCCTCGGCGCGCTTGGCGATGCCGGTCCAACGGTCTTCCCAGTGCATCCACGGACGCGCGCCGCGATGAGCCGTCTGGGCATCGAGCTTCCGGCGAACATCTGCGCGGTTGAGCCGCTTGGCTACGCTCAGCTGGTGTCGCTGGCCAATGAGGCGCGGGTGGTGGTCACCGACTCTGGCGGGCTCCAGAAAGAGGCCTACCTGCTGGAGACGCCCTGTATCACGCTGCGCGAAGAGACGGAATGGACGGAGACGGTAGACCTGGGCTGGAACGTACTTGCCGGCGCGGACCCGCAGCGCATCCGCGCCGCCCTTGCCAGCCCGCCGAGGGGTGAGCGGCACCCTGATGCCTACGGCGATGGGCACGCGGCCTCCGCGATGCTCGATGCCATCGAGGCACGCTTCGGCTAAGGCGCCGGGTTGGTTACCAGGCAACGAGAAAGGCCCGGTCATGGACCGGGCCTTCTGTTTTGTTGATGTTGCCGCTTAGTCGGCCGGGAAGGCGTTGGTCACGCCCTCGGAGTCGCTGTTGACGAACTTATCGGCGCCGACCTGGGTGATGACGATGATGTCCTTGTTGGCCTCCACTTCCAGGCCGCCCTGGAAGCAGTGAGGTGCGTTCCCGGCGGGGAACCCATTGCCCGGGCTCGCATCGCGGAAGGCGTAGAAGATCTGGGTGTCAGTCACCGTCGTGTTCAACGTGTACGGGCCGATTGGGCATCCAGAGTCGGGGTTACCGACATAGCGCAGGGTAACGTTTGCGGTGCTGCGGTCGGCCACCTGGATCTGGACCCAGCTGTTGTAGCCGAGGCTTGGGGCCTGGCCCGGCGCGAAGTTCCGGAAATAAAGGGGCGAGCGCCACTTGGTCGTCGCCTGCTCGACGGCCACACCGTTGACGGCTGCGTAGCTTGCCTCTCCCTGCTTGGCCCGGACCACCGTGACGGCCACCGGGGAGTCGGCGGTCACCCGGGCATAGCCGACGAAGCCGGTCGGGATGCTGGCGTCGAGTGGCGCGGAATGGAAGCCGCTGTGGGTCACCTGGCCGAGGTTCACGGTATGGGTGAAGGACGCACCGGCGCCATCGTTCAGTCGGCCAATGTATTCGATCTGAACGTTGTTCGGCGTGCCCTGCTCCAGGTTCATGACACTGATGATCGTGTACCAGCCACTCACGGTGTTGAGCGCGATCGGCGCGTTAACTTCGGTGCCAAAGTCGTCGGGCTGCAGGGCGTTGTAGCCGCCGAGGAGCCGGTTGCCGTCGCTGCGGTAGAGGTCGACGACAGCGGCGATCTTGTTGTTGGGCGAGGGGTTGGTGACTTCGAAGTAGCCCGCCATGCGGGAGCCCTGGGTTTGGGCCGGGAAGTTGATGTCGCCGGATTCGGGGCTGAAAGTGAGCTGGGCGCCGGCGTCCACCACGAAACCGTTGGGGCAGTTGGCGCCGCCGGGGCCGTTGTGTGTGACTGTGCCCACGCCGACACCGTCCTGGTCCAGCAACGTGTAGGTCGGCAGGACGCAGGCTGGCTGGGTGCCCACATTGACCAGGCTGACCCGGCTGTTCCACCAGCGGCCGGGAGTGACCTGGTTTAAGAGCTGGGGCGCTGCCAGTTCGTGGCCGCCTTCGCCGGTGGCGTTGGCAAGCGAATAGGACAGGTGGCTGCCCACCCGGATGTCCCGCACGAGGAGCGCGTCTATCGGCTGGTCGGAGGACAGGACGCCAACGCCGCGGAAGCCTTCGCCCAGGTCCTCATTGAACACCTGCTGGAACTGGGCAGTGCCACCGGGTGCCACGCCACGACGGTTCCGCGAAGCGTTCGGCACCGCTTCGCCTGCGGGCGTGTAGACGTCCATGGCGATATCGGCGTTCGCATTGCCCGCGTTCTGGACGAGGACGATGGTGTTTTCTTTTCCGGAGGGTAGTCCGGTCTGCGCATGGCCGGTAACCACGCCTGCGAGTGCTATTGCCCCGGCAAGCGCGGCGGCGAGACCCATGCGGGGTAGAGTCATTGAACGTGTCATAGTCCTGGCTCCCATCGAAGGCATGGTAGGGACGCGGTTCAGATAGAGTCAACGAACTAGGGGTTGTACCCGGTGAGCTTCATGTAAACCGTATGTAATTTCAGGGCTTCGGCCTTCCACGTATACCGATTTCTTGCCGCACCCTTTCCATTGACACTGTACCGTCTCCAGGCCTCCGCGTCCGCAAGCAGTGCACAGATTGCGTCAGCGTGTGACGCTGCGTCGTCGGCCGCGACCACCAGGCCGGTGTTTGACTCGCCGATGACGGCAGCTTGCGCGGGCAGGTCGGAGGCCACGATCGCCAGTCCCGCTGCCATGTATTCGACAAGTTTGTTGGGCCAGGCAAGGTAGTTATTCGGTTCGCTGGCGCTTCTTGGCAGCCATCCAACGATGCCTTCAGCCAGCGCCGGGCCGACCTGGTCGTAGGGTATGGAGCCACGGAACTCGACACCGAGGCCGGCCCACTCATCCGGGGTCATGGCGGCGATGGCGGGGTCGATACCGTGCCAGTCGACCGAGCCGTAGATGACGAATCGGGCCTCCGGCCGCCGTTCGCGCACCAGGCGGGCGGTCTCGTGCAGGATCTCCAGACCACGGCCGCGGTTCGTGAGGCCGGCGTACATCACGAAGGGCTTTCGGCCTTCGCCGGGTTCCGGGATCTCCTGGGGTGGCGGGAGATTGCGGATGGTGACCACGTTCTTCTGCACGGGGCGAAATCGATCGGCCATGTCGTCGGTGACGGCTATCACCGCGTCCAGCCGGCCGGCGATCCACTTCTCCACGCGGTCGGCGATGGCGGCGGCAGGGCGGCGCAGGCGGGCCGGGATCCAGTAGCGCGTGCTGATGCTTTCGCGGAGGTATTCGTGGGAGTCATAGATGACGGCGCGGCGGCGCGTCCACTTGAGCAGCAGGCCCCAGGGCAGCAGTTCGGGGTCGTGGAAATGGTAGATGTCGGCGTTGCGCCGCCACGCCTTGAAGAAGAGCACGGGCCAGCGGAAGGGTCTCGCCCAGCGGCCGCCCCAGGACGGAATGCTGACCAGCCGGATTCCCTCAACGCGACTTGCCGGGGCGCCGGGCGCGATGACGGTCACGGCAAAGCCGGCGTCGCGGGCGGCTTTGGCTTCGCGGTGGAAGATGCGCGTATCCAGCGGCGGATGCACCGACGTCAGCATGCAAACGCGGGTGGGACGGGCGCGCCCGGAGTTCTCAAGCATCCGGTGGTCTTTCTCCTGCTTTGCGGTAGCCGGCTGCGGCAAGGAGTCCGATGAGCAGCCAGAACACCGCCATAAGCTGGAAGTGGTAAAAGCTCCCTGCGGTGATGTTGAAGGCCGCGAGGGCAACGATGAACACCATGATCGACAGAGCCAGGATAGGGGCGAGCGATGGCCCATGCCGCCAGGCCCTCCACGCAGTGAACATGGCCGCGCCCCAGAGCGCCGCATAGGCGAGTGTGCCCAGGATGCCGAAGTTTTCCAGGAAGAGGACGTATTCGTTGTCGACCGCGCCCATCTGCTGGGCGCGCCGCGGGCCGATGCCGATCAGCGGCGAACTGGCGAAGCCTGGCCGGTCTTCGGCGACGAGCGAGGCCGGGTCGACGTTCTGGATGCGGTGGAAGTTGACCGGGAAGGGGCCGCGGGTGAGGGTCGCGCCGTCGACCTGCACGGAAGCAGGCTCGCCATCGTGGTCGGTGCGGATGAGGTAGCGAAGGATGTGGATGCGCCCTTCGGCGGGAGTCTCGAAGGCGACCGAGCCATGTATCCATGAGCCTTCGGCTGGCGCGGTTATGGTGGTGCTGGCCACGGGATCGAGCACGGTGCCGTCGGTGAGCTGTGCCGTGAGGTAGATTTGCACCTCCTGGTCTTCGCCGGTGGGCGAGCGGACCCAGAGGCCCGCCGTGTACGGGGTCTCGGCGGGGAATTCGTAGACAATGTTCTGGAACAGCGCGCCGCCGGGGGGAAAGTCGATGTCGGCTGCCTGTTCGCCGAAGAGGCGGTCCGTTGTCTGGCGGGCGACCGCGTCCTCGTCGGCGCCGGTCCCGGCGGTCAACCAGGAAGCTGGCCGGCCGGCGCCGGACTGGAAACTCGGATTGAGCACGAAGTTGGGGATGGTGCCGAGCGTGAAGACGGGCCCCTCGGGGTCGGCCGGGTTTTCCAGCTCCGCGCCGAGGACGATGCCGCCGCCGGTGATGTAGTGCAGGTAGGGTTCACCGTTGGCGGGATCGACCGGCATTTCGTCCAGGTGGGCAGGTACGAGGGCTTCCTCGAGAGGGACGTCGTGTGGCCACTGGTCGTTCGCGCAGAAGTAGTCAACGACTGCGGCGGCGAGCCTGATGACGTCGTCCTTGCGCTGGACATCCCGCGCGCGGGCTTCGGGCGGCGCGGGACTGGTTCCGGTGTGCTGGGCGATTTCGTGCCCACTGACGATGGGGCGCGTTTCGAGCGTTTCGCCCGCGCAAAAGTCGGGACGGCTTTCCAGGAAGCCGGCGAAGACAGAACGCCACTTGGAAACGCGAATGCCGACGGATGAGTCCTCGGTGAGGGCGGTGGGGGCGAAGCGCTCGTGGAAGGACCCGAACTGCGGGGGCACGGCCTCGACGAAGGCGACCGAAACGATGGCCGCGGCGACGAAGAGCCCGATAGCGCGCGCGTAGGCCGGCCCGCGCCCGCGCTGCCAGGCCACGAACATGAGCCCAAGGAACATCGCCCCGAGCATGGCAAAGGTGGCCGTCCGGGACTGGGACATGACCAGGGAGAGGACGGCAGCGCTCGCGGCGAGCGGGGCGAGCCACGTGGCCCAGCCGCCCAGGCGCTCGCGGAACAGGACCAGGCTGAGCGCGAACACGGCCAGGAAGCCGCTGAAGATGCCGTAGTAGTTGGCATTGCCGGTCGTGCCGATGACGCGGCCCCGGCGGATGACGCCCTCCAGGTTGTGCTCGGTCGCCCAGAGCGTCGTGATGGCATCGTTGAAGTTGCCGGGCCGCAGGTACTGGAGCAGCGAAAAAATCGTAAGGCCGACGGCGCCGAAGAGCAGCACGCCCGCGGTCGACTTCCAGGCCCGGGAATCGGGGAGGATGGTGAGGCCGAGACGGAACAGCAGCCAGTACTCGGCCAGGCGGGCCAGTTCGAAGACATCGCGCACGCTGTGGACCACACCGTCCACGACGAACGGGGCCGCGATGAGCGTGAGGGTGACGGCCGCGGCAAGCGTGGCAAAGGCTAGGTCGACCACATGCAGCGCCCGCTCCGGGCGGCGTCGGTAGAGATAGAGCCCGAGCGAGGGCAAGAAGGCGGCAAGCAGAAGCTGCTCGAGCCGCAGGACGGGCAGGTCCCCCGGGGTGGCGATGTTGGGGGAGAGGAGGGCCGCGACCAGCAACAGGAGGAATGCGCGCAACCGCACTTCGGGCTGGCTGAAATCGAAGAGTTTCTGCGCCACGCCCAGGCCCGTCAGCGGCCGTTCGAGCACCGATGTCACGCCAGCATGCTCCTCAGCGCACCAGCCGCTTCAGGAATGATCCGCTCGGGCAGGAAGGTCTGTGCGAAGGCCATGCCGTCGGCGTTGAGCTGCAGCTGGTCGCGACCGGCATGGAGCGCGTCGAGTTCCCGGATGGCGTCTTCAGCTCCGTCCACTTTCCGCACGCCGGGCACTTCGTAGTTCCAGAGCACCTGCCGCCCATAGCCAAGCGCCTCGACGACCGAATGCGACATCGCGTCGTGGTGCACCAGGCGAAGAAGCGCCGATGTTCGCGCGTACTGGGCTTTCATGTCGTCGACCCACCCAACCACTTCCAGGTTTTCCGGCACGCTCGCAGGCTGGTAGCCGCCGACCAGCACAAAGGGGATGTGCGGCAGCGCGCGGATCACCTCGAGCATCCCTTCGATGTTATACGCACGATGGGGAAGCTTCCCGTGGTAAACGAGCACGCGGAAGGTCGAAGGCAGGGGCAGGCTTTCCCCGGTCTTAATCGGCATCGGAAGAGGGCGCCATTCGGGGCTGATGCCGAGGGGCTTGAGTTCTTCACCGAGCCAGGGAGCGGCGGTCCAGTGCACGGCGCGCTCGAGCACCCGGTTGCTGATCCGGCCTGCTTCCCAGTCTTTCAGCCCATCGAGGACGTCGCTGCCGGCCCAGTGCATAACGATGCGCTTGCCGGCCATGGCCATGAGGTCGGCCGGCCCCCACTTCCTCGAGCTGCTGCCGATGGTGTAGACCAGGTCGGCCCGCAGCAGCGTCCGGATGGCGCCGGGCCAGGCGAGCGCGTTGCGGCCGGGGTGGGGCACATACTTCGCGCGGAAGCCTTCGCCGCGCAGCGAACGGGCGACGCGGGCGCCGAAGAA
>SLAK01000006.1 GCA_007126855.1 Dehalococcoidia bacterium
CCCGCGCCTGTATGACGAACTCGCCGGCTGGTTCCACCTCCTCACCCATCCGAAGGACTACGCGGAGGAAGCCGCCTTCTATGCCGCGCTCATCCGCGACCACGCCCGTATCCCGGTCCGCGAGGTCCTGGAGCTCGGCAGTGGCGGCGGCAACAACGCTTCGCACATGAAGCGTCACTTCGATCTGACGCTGACCGACATTTCACCCCGCATGCTCGAACTCAGCGCCGCCATCAATCCGGAGCTCGAACACGTGCAGGGCGACATGCGGACACTCGATCTCGGGCGCACCTTCGATGCCGTCTTCGCGCACGACGCCCTCATGTACCTGCTGACCGAAGACGACCTGGCGCTCGGGATCGCCGCCGCCGCGCGGCACTGCCGCCCCGGCGGTGTCGCCATCTTCGCCCCCGATTGCGTCACGGAAACCTGGCGGCCGCGCACCGACTCCGGCGGCCACGATGCCCCCGATGGCCGCGGCCTCCGTTACCTCGAATGGACCTACGACCTCGACCCGGCGGACACCACCTTCATCTGCGATATGGCCTACCTGCTCCGGGAACCAGGCGGCGCAGTCCGCTGCGAATACGACCGCCACATCCTGGGCGTCTTCTCACGCATGACCTGGCTGCGGCTGCTCGGCGATGCCGGCTTCGACACGCATGTCGTACCGCTGGTCCACAGCGAAGTCCCCGCAGGCGAAGTCGAAGTCTTCGTCGCGCTCATGCGCGGAGACTGAACGGTTAGCGCCGTGGCGGGAAGATCGCGTAGGTGCCCAGCGCCTTGGCCACCAGCCGGTCGCCGTTGCGCACTTCGCCTTCCAGCACCGCAACAGACTTGCCTTTCTGCACCACGCGCGTCTCGCACTCCATAGGGCCTTCGCGTGCCGGGGCAAGGTAGACGATTTTGACCTCCACGGTCGCGCAGCTCTCGCCTTCGTCCATCACCGTGTACACGGCGGCGCCCATGCCCGTATCCACCATCGCGTAGGCAACCGCCCCGTGCACCACCCCGTGAGGATTCATGTGCTCCGGCCCTATTGTGAGTTTGCCCACGCTGCGGCCGTCGCCTCGCTCCGTAATCTCGAGCCCGATGTGCGGGATGAGCCCCGCATCCGAAACCGGCGGTGTCGCCGGACGCGCGCCCTGTGCCTGCTCCGTCATGCAAGACTCCTGGGCATTGTGCGGAAGCGCCCCGGGTCGAAAGGCCCCAGGTCCATGCTCGTGCACACCCCGGTCGCTATCAGCTCCGTGAGCAGCTCGCCGGTCGCCGCAGACAGCATCAAGCCCTTCCGGCCGTGCCCGGCCGCGATGTAAGCCCCTTCAAAGGTCGGCACGGCGCCGATCAGCGGCAGACCGTCCTCGCTGAGCGGCCGCAGGCAGACCGTCTGGCCGACTGGCATCTGGCCGTCGAACCGCGAACTGACGCTGCTCACCCATTTGCCAATGCCGTCCCGCGCCTCGTCCGTCGGCGACAGGTCGAACCCGGCCTCTTCCTCCGTCGTGCCCGCAAAAACTACGCCGTCCGGCTTGCGCACCGCGTAGTTCCCGTCGAGCGTCGAGAAGAGCCCTTCGGGGGCGTCACGCATCGCGTAGTGCAGGATCTGCCCTTTGAGCGGCGTCACCGGCACCGGCATCCGCAGCCATGCCTCGGCTTCCGCGCTCCATGGCCCCATGGCCACCACTACCCGCGATGTCTCCACGGTCTCAGCGCTCACCAGCACTGCGGTCACGCGGCCTCGCTCGGTCCGGATGCCCTGCACATCGCCCTGGACCACCCGCGCGCCCATCGCGCAGGCAGCCTCCAGCAACGTGCGCGTGTACTTCCCGGGGTGGATCTGCGCCGCCCCCTCGACGGCGACGGCGCCCGCAACCTCACGGTCAAGCCATCCGTTCCTGTCGGGTGGCGCCATCACGCGCTCCTTGCCATAGGCATCTTCCAGGAACCGCCGCTCCGCCGCGCTTGTCGCGACGACCAGCGCTTCCACTTCGGCGAAGTCATACTGGTTGCGTCCGTCCAGCTCCTCGGCCAGGTACCGGTGGCATTCCATGCTCCGGGTGGCGAGTTGCCCCACCGGGCTGCTTTCCTGCGAAGGCGGGACTGGCGTCAGCAACCCGGCAGCCGTCCCGCTGGCGCCATGGGCCACCGCAACCCGTTCAACCACCACCGACGCGATCCCGCGCAGCGCAAGATTGTAGGCGACCGACGCGCCAATCACGCCGGCGCCGCATATCACCACATCCGCTCGTTCGCTCATTGCCCCGGATTGTACATGCCCCCGGCGCTCCTGCAGCCCGGACCTCGCGCGCGTGCGGTCATGTCGCCAGAAACCCCGAAGCCGTCCGTGGAATGCCATAGCGGCTGATGATCGCCTATGCTTGCCGAGCACCCCCTCCAGCCGCGCCTGGTTCGACGACTCGAGGTCGGTCTTGCGCGCCGGGACACTCGGGACGCTGCACGGGCCGGGCCGACGGTGTCGGCCAGCCATCGTTGGAACTCTGTGCATCGCCCGCATTTCGATTACCGTGCGCTCAACGGGCGCCGGCCGGTCCGCCCTTCGCCACTTGCGCGCACCGTGGCCGACGCTCTACGATTGTTGATAGACTTACTTGACTTTATCAGGAGCGCTTCGCAGCCCGGCCGACGGGCCCGCGACACCCAACTCCCATGCGTGTTTCCACCCGGGGAGACTACGGTCTCCGCGCACTCATCGAACTTGCCGGCCACCACGGCGAAGGACCGCTCCAGTCTTCCGAGATCGCGCTGCGTCGCCACATCCCCGAACACTACCTGGACCAGCTCCTCACCAGCCTGCGGAAAGCAGGCTTCATCCGCTCGGTCCGAGGCCCCTCGGGTGGCCACGAGCTCATCCGCGACCCCGCTTCCATTACCGTCCGCGACGTCATCGAAGTCCTCGAAGGCACGCTCTCGCCCGTCTCCTGGCTCGATGAGCCGGTGGAAAACACCGACCACCCGCATCACTGTCCCCAGCGCGAGATCTGGGAACGGATCCGCGCTGCCACCACCGAAATTCTTGAGTCCTACACCCTCGCCGATCTTCTCGAACGCGAACCCGCCGCGACCGCCGGCCGGTATTACATATGAGCACTGCCATCGCCCGCACTGCCATCGTCGACTCCGTCCTCGAACTTATCGGGGCCACCCCCCTCGTGCGCCTCAACCGCGTCACGGGCGAAGGCGATGCGACCGTCCTGGGGAAAATGGAAAACCTCAACCCGGGCGGTTCCGTCAAGGACCGCATCGCCCTCTCCATGATCGAAGAGGCCGAACGGGCCGGCGTGCTCAAGCCCGGCGCGACCATCGTCGAGCCAACCTCCGGCAACACCGGCATCGGCCTGGCCCTGGTCGCCGCTGTGAAGGGCTACCGCCTGGTGCTTACCATGCCCGAAGACATGTCCGTCGAGCGCCGACGCCTGCTCGAGCGCTTTGGCGCGGAAATCCTGCTCACACCTGCGATCGAAGGCATGACCGGCGCCGTCTTCGCGGCGCGCCAGATCGTCGAAAACGACAGTAACGCCTTCATGCCGCAGCAATTCGAAAACCCGGCGAACCCGCTCGTCCACCGCGAAACCACCGCCCGCGAGCTGATCGAGGCCACAGGCGGCGAGATCGACGCCTTCGTTGCCGGAGTCGGCACCGGCGGCACCATCACCGGCGTCGGCGAAATCTTGCGCCAGGAGCTTGGCGATCGGGTCCATATCGTCGCAGTCGAGCCCGCACGATCGCCCGTGCTCTCCGGCGGTCGCGCCGGCATGCACGGCATCCAGGGCATCGGCGCCAGCTTCGTCCCCGGCGTCCTGAACCAGGCCGTCTACGATGAGATCATCCGTGTCGAAGACCGCGAAGCCACAAATATGGCGCTTCGCCTCACTCGCGAAGAAGGCTTGCTGGTCGGCATATCGGCCGGTGCCAACGCCCACGGAGCGCTGAAGGTCGCCCGCCGCCTTGGCCCCGGCAAGACCGTCGTTACCATGTTATGTGACACCGGAGAACGCTACTTGAGTGTTGCTTTCTAAAGCATCGCCGGTCCGATCGCACGTGGCGCGGATCACCAGCGCGCAGACGAGCATCCCGCCGGCCTTTCCCAATCGCCCGCATCATCGGAGGAGCGCACATGCCAGTAACCGTCTACATCCCCACACCATTCCGCCACCTCGTCGGCAACCGCGCCAGCGTCCGCGCCGACGGCGAAACCGTCGATGCCATCCTGGCCGACCTGGATACGCAATTCCCCGGCTTTCGCGCACAGATCGTCGATGCCAGCACGGGCGACCTTGCCCAGCACATCAACGTCTACGTGAACCAGGTGGAAATCCACGACCTCGAAGGCCCGTCGACGCGCCTGAGTTCCGGCGATGAAGTCGCGGTAATCCCCGCGCTCGCCGGCGGCGCCGCCGTCATGACGCCCGAGATGGTCGAGCGCTATAGCCGCCACCTCATCATGCCCCAGGTCGGCAGCGTCGGGCAGCGTAGGATCATCGAGTCCAGCGTGCTCATCATCGGCGCTGGCGGTCTCGGCTCCCCCGTAGCCCTCTACCTCGCACTGGCGGGCGTCGGCAAGATCGGCATCGTCGACTTCGACGCCGTCGACCGCTCCAACCTCCAGCGCCAGATTCTCCACCAGACCGACGACATCGGCCGGCCCAAGGTCCAATCCGCAAAGGAAACCCTGCTGGCCCACAACCCCAACATCGAGGTTGTCACCCACGAACAGCCGCTCACCAGCGACAACGCCTTCGAAATCTTCGAAGGCTACAACATCATCGTGAACGGCGCCGACAACTTCGCCACGCGCTACCTTGCCAACGACGCCGCTTATCTCCTCAAGAAGCCGCTCGTCGATGGCTCCATCCTCATGTTCGATGGCCAGGCCACCGTGTACCTGCCCGGCAAGGGCTGCTACCGCTGCCTCTATCCCGCGCCGCCGCCCCCGGGCATGGTCCCGAGCTGCGCCGAAGCCGGCGTCCTTGGCGCTATGTGCGCCACCATCGGCAGCATCCAGGCCACCGAAGTCCTCAAGCTCGTCCTCGAAATCGGTGAGCCGCTGGTCAACCGCCTGCTGCTCTACGACGCGCTCACGCTCGAATTCCGCACGGTGAAGGTCCGCCGCGACCCCGAATGCCCGCTTTGTGGCGACAACCCCACCATTAGCGAACTCATCGATTACGAGGCGTTCTGCGGCGCGCCCCTCCCCAGCGCAGAGCACGCTGGCTCGACCGCCTGATAGCACGCAACGATCACCCGGCGGGGCCGGACTCCGGCCCCGCTCCACCCCTTCACGGGAGGAGTCCTTCATGACATCTGCTACCGCGCCGACCGTCACCGTCCGCGTGACCGCCGTCCTGCAAAAGCTCACCGGCGGCCAGAAGCTCGTCGAAGCTCGCGGCGCCACCATCGGCGAAATCCTCGACGACCTTGAATCGCAGCACCCCGGCTTCAAAGCGCAAATGATCGGCGAAGACGGGCAGCTTCAGCGCTTTGTCAACGTCTACCTCAACGACGAAGACGTTCGCTATACCGGTGGCGTCGGCACGAAGGTCAACGACGGCGACACCATCGACATTCTGCCCGCGCTCGCCGGCGGCGCCCGGAGCTAGCATGGCCCTCTATTCGTCGGTCCTCGACCTCATCGGCAACACGCCGATGATCGAGCTGCGGTCTTTTTCGCCGCGCGAAGGCGTCCACATCTATGCCAAGCTTGAAGGGCAGAACCCCACGGGCTCGGTGAAGGACCGCATCGCCAAAGCGATGATCGAGGCCGGCGAACGCTCCGGTGAACTCAAGCCCGGCGCCACCATCCTGGAGCCCACCTCCGGCAACACCGGCATCTCGCTGGCGATGATCGGCCGCATCAAGGGCTACAAGGTCGTCTGCGTCATGCCCGAAGCCGTCAGCGAAGAACGCACACACCTGCTACGGGCCTTCGGCGCCGAGATCATCTACTCGCCCGGCGAACTTGGTTCCAACGGCGCCATCGCCAAAGCGCAGGAGATCATCGACGCCAACCCCGGCAAGTACTACTTCCCCTACCAGTACGGCAACGAAGCCAACCCCCGCGCCCACTACGAAAGCACCGGCCCCGAGATCCTCCGCGATCTCCCGCAGACCACCGCGTTTGTGGCGGGCCTCGGCACCGGGGGCACACTCACCGGCACCGGCCGCTACCTGAAAGCACAGAAGCCGGACATCCGCGTCATTGCCGCCGCGCCGCATCCGGGGGATCTTGTCCAGGGGCTGCGTGCGCTCGAAGAGGGCTTCATCCCGCCAGTGCTCGACGAATCCATCCTCGACGGCCGCATCGTCGTCGACAGCCAGTCCAGCTTCATCGCCGCACGTGAGCTCACCCACAAGGAAGGTCTCTTCGTCGGCATCTCCGCCGGGGCCATCCTCCGTGCCGCCATCAAGGCGTCGGAGCGCCTCGAGGGCGAACAGCATATCGTCTGCCTGCTCGCCGACGGCGGCTGGAAATACCTCTCCTCCAACCTCTGGACAACCGACTGGGAAGAGCAACCCGCCGACGTCGAAACCAAGATCTGGTGGTAGCGGCTGTTACTCCTCGCCCCAGTCGCTGAGAAACTCAACCCAGTTTCGCATGTCAGCCGGCGTGCGATTGTCCGATAGCCGCCGCATTCGCCGGATGATCTCACCCGGCGTCCAGCGCTGCTGGACGATGATCACGATGCCCGCGTGTACTCGGCCCTCCCGCATCCAGCGTGCCCCACCCTCACGCCCGTCCCGGCAATATAAGGCCGACCCTCCCGGTAGTCCGGCCGGGATTCAATGATGCCCTCCAGGCCCACAAGCCCCCGAATCGCGCTCATGACGCCAGTCTAGCATTCGCCCGGATTGGCACGGCCTCCGGCGAAACCCTGATAGGGTCTCGACGTAATTCGCCGCCCTCCACAAAAGCTCCGGAAAGAAGCCTGAACCCGTGCTCTCCGTGGCCGCTCGCTCCGATATAGTCGGCCAATGCACAGGCCACCCACCTTCACCGAGCCAATCTCCGTCGTCTGCGCGTGGTGTGGCCTGGTGTTGCGAGAGGGCGGAAACCGCATATCGCACGGTATCTGCGGACCCTGCCGGCACACCTTCATGCGCTCTATCGAACGCATGGTCAACCGCTAAACTCTTTCACCGCGATATCGGGGCGCCGCCCCCGCACAATAAGGGTCTTCCCTCATAAGCCGGCGTCAGTCCGGGGGTCATTGCCCAACCCGGTCTGGTCGAAGCTTTCAGTGTGTAACCACCATCCCTCGCCAGGGCACACTGAGGAGCCACCCATGACCGAACAACTGACTGACCAGCATCTCCGCGATCTGCTCGCCCGCGTCCTTGAACTCCGGCCCGAAGACTGGGGCGATGTCGATATGCGGGTTCTTTTCGCCCGCGTCATGCGCCTCCAGGCACAGGTGCATGCCCTCCAGGAACATCACAGTGCGGTGCATCCCTCCTGCGGGCACGCTGGTGAACACCGCCAGCCGGCGCGCCGGGACCGCCAGCGCGCCGAGAGCCCGGCGTTGGCTGCGGCCACGCAGCGCAAGGAGCGGCTGGCAGCCTGATCCCTGCGGCCTCCCGGTTTCCTGCTCCACGGGCTCCAGTATGATTGCGCTCAACCCACGGTGAGGTTCGAGCGACTATGGACGAACAGGCCAGGAAAACCGCGCTGCGCATGATTCCTTACGGGCTCTTTGCCCTCGGCGTCGGCGAAGGCAACGACGCCACCATTTCCACGATCAACTGGGTGACCCAGACCTCCTTCCAGCCGCCGCTCGTCGTCGCCGGCGTGAAGACCGACAGCGTCACCTTCGAACGCCTCAAGCAAACGCAGAAATTCGCCATAAGCGTCTTCGAAAGCGGGCAGAAAGACGTGGCCTTCGCCTTCTTTCGCCACGTGGAGCCCGCTGACGGCAAGTTCGGCGACTACGCCTACGAGACAAAGACCACCGGCGCCCCCATCCTCGTCGACGCTCCCGCCTGGTGGGAGTGCAACGTGCTCGACATCGTCGAGCGCGGCGACCATGCAACCGTCATCGGCGAAGTTGTTGAAGCCGGCGTGCGCCGCGAAACCGAACCGCTCACGCTCAAGGAATGCGGCGTCAACTACGGCGGCTGAGCCAGGCATTTGTCCCGCGAAACTCGCCCCTGCACGAGCCCTGTGGTAGTGTTGTCCCCGCCTCGGCCGAAGCCCTTCGGGCGGGGCCCCTTGGCCTAATCGCTCTTGCCGTGGGATCCTGTAAGAGAACCATATGCCATTGCGCCACGCACTACTGTGCAAATCGCTCAGCAACGGCCCTGGCGCATCCTCGGGAGGTAGCGCTGCGTGACCCTCTATGACCAGTGGCTGGCGGTGCTCATTGCCATCGCTGTCGGCTTTGTCCTTGTCGGCACCGCCATCATCGCTAGCAAGCTACTGGGGCCCTACGCGCGGGAACGCGCCAAAGAAGTCTCCTACGAATGCGGCATGCTGCCCGTGGGCCGCAACTGGGCCCAGGTCCATGTCCGCTACTACCTCATCGCCATCCTCTTCCTGCTCTTCGACGTCGAGACCGTGTTCATCGTTCCCTGGGCGGTCACCTTTGTAGACATGCCCGAGTTCGTCCTCTACTACATGGTCGCCTTCATCGTTATTCTCACTCTTGGACTGCTGTACGCTTGGAAACGGAGAGTCCTCGAATGGCAATGAGCGAAAATGCCTCTGCCGAAAACGGTGCCCAGGCCGACGCGCCAAAGCGCCCGCCATACGTTCCTGATTACGGGGCCGAAGAGCTCCGTCTTACTCCCGTGGAGCTGCCCGAGGCCCACGCGGCCTACCGCATCGTCCTCCCCGGCGTCATCCAGACCGGCGCCGATGTCGTGCTCGCCATGGGCCGCAAGAGCTCGCTCTGGCCGCTCACCTTCGGCCTCGCCTGCTGCGCCATCGAAATGATTGGCACCCACATGGCGAACCACGACCTCGACCGCTTCGGCATTGTCCCGTGGCCGAGCCCGCGCCAGTCCGATGTCATGGTCATCTCCGGCACCGTCACCAAGAAGATGGCGCCCGCCATCAAGCTGCTTTACGAGCAGATGCCGAACCCCAAGTACGTCATCTCCATGGGCGCCTGCGCCACCAACGGCGGTCCTTACACCGAATACGACCGCGTCCTGCAGGGGGTCGATAAGATCATCCCGGTGGATGTCTATGTCGCCGGCTGCCCGCCGCGCCCCGAAGCCCTCATCCAGGGCTACCTGCGCCTGCAGGAAAAGATCATGGAAGACAAGAAGATGGTCGGGTAATCCACGTATGACCAACGAGGAACCGCAGCAGACCGAATCGCCCCCGGCCCGCCCCCTGGCCACCCTGGCGTCCACGCAGTCCCCCAACCAGCAACTGCGAAAGACGCTCGAGGACACCCTGGCCAAAGTGCACCCCAACACCCCCTTCGAAATCGGTGAGACGAAGACCGACGTCAATCTGCATTGCCCCCCGGAGCATTTCGCCGCGCTCGTCACCACCCTCAAGGAGCGCAAAGAGCTGGCCTTCGACATGCTGCGCAATATGTCCGGGGTCGACTACGAGGAAGGCCTCACCTGCGCCTACCACTTCTACTCCTTCGCGCACAACTACTCCCTCCAGGTCACCGTCAAGTGCCCGCCCGATAACACCCACATCCCCAGCCTCACCGGGCTCTATGCCGCCGCGCTCTGGCACGAGCGTGAGGCAGCCGAGATGTTCGGCTTCGTGTTCGACGGCCACCCCAACCTGAAAAACCTGCTGCTCGAAGAAGACCTCAACATCCATCCCCTGCTCAAAGCCCACCCGCTTGCCAAGCCGGAAATCCTGCAGGGCATCGAAGAGTCCAAGCCGGGGTTTGATTTCTAATGACCGTCTGGCCAGATACCCGCGAAGGAACCCTCGACGTCGGCGGCTTCGAAACCGTCGACATGACCATCAACGTCGGCCCCCAGCACCCTTCCACCCACGGCGTCTTCCGCATGGTGCTCACCGTCGACGGTGAGCGCGTCGTCGATGCCGAACCCTACATCGGCTACCTCCACCGCGGCCTCGAAAAACTCACCGAGAACTCCGACTACCGCCAGTCCATGGGCTGGTGGGACCGCACCGACTACCTGGCCGGCATGTGCTGCGAAGGCGCCTACTGCATGGCCGTCGAAAAGCTCGCCGGCATCGAAGTGCCCGACCGCGCCGAATACATCCGCGTCATCATGATGGAGCTCTCGCGGATCAACTCCCACTTCATGTTCTTCGGCGCCTTCGGCGCAGACCTCGGCTCCTTCGGCACCTCCTTCGTCTATGGCTGGCGCGAACGCGAGCGCATCTACGACCTCTTCGAAGAGGTCGCCGGCGACCGCATGTTCCCCACCTACTTCCGCCCCGGCGGCCTGACCATGGACCTCCCCGACAACTTCGAACACCGCTGCCGCTGGGTGCTCAGCTCCGTCCGCCAGGGACTGGAAGACTTCGACGGGCTCCTCACCGGCAACGAGATCTTCGTCGAGCGCTGCCGCGACCTCTCCCCCGTCACCCAGGAACAGGCCATTAACTGGGGCCTCACCGGCCCCATGATCCGGGCCACCGGCCTCAAATGGGACATCCGCCGGGCCGAGCCCTATAGCATCTACCCCCACCTCAAGTTCGAAATCCCCGTCGGCCGCCAGGGCGACGTCTTCGACCGCTTTATGGTCCGCATGGCCGAGGCCTACCAGAGCTCCCGCATCATCGAACAGTGCCTCGACGAGATGCCCAGGTCCGGCCTCGTGCTCAACCCCGACCTGCCCACGACGCTCCGCGTCCCTGCCGGCGAATGCTACCTGCGCACCGAAGGCACCAAGGGCGAATACTCCGTCCACGCGATCTCCGACGGAAGCAACAAGGCCTACCGGATGAAGCTCCGCTCCCCCGCCTTCTGCAACCTCTCGGCCCTGCGCGAAATGGTCATCGGCACCTATGTCGCCGATGCCATCATCATCCTCGGCTCGCTCGATATCGTCCTTGGTGAGGTGGATAAGTAGTGGACTTCGCTGACCCGTTCTTCGGCATCTCCTGGCTCGATGCCCTCATCCGCCTCGTGATCGTCGTCGGCGTCATGACCCTGGTAGTCATGTACCTCATCTACGGCGAGCGCAAGCTGCTCGGGCGCTTCCAGCAGCGCAAAGGCCCGAGCTATACGGGCCCCGCCGGCCTGTTCCAGTCGTTCGCCGATGCCATTAAGCTCGTCGGCAAAGAAGACCTTCGCCCCCGTAACGCCGACCGCTGGGTCTTCGAATTCGCCCCCTTCGCCGCCTTCATCCCTGTCTTCGTCATCCTGGTCACCCTGCCTTTCGCGCAGGACTGGGGCGTGCGGAACCTCGGCCTCGGCCTCTTCTTCGTCTTTGCCGTCCTGGGGCTCAACATCGTCGGCATCCTCATGGCCGGCCTTGGCTCGGGCAACAAATACGCCCTCCTGGGCGGCGTCCGCGCCGCAGCGCAGATGATCAGCTACGAGATCCCCCTCGTCATCAGCCTCCTGGCCGTGGCCATGGTCGCGGGGACGCTGAACCTCAACGAGATCGTCCTTCTGCAGGAAAACCGGCCCTTTGTGCTCATCCAGCCGCTGGCCTTCGTCATCTTCTTCACGGCCATGCTTTCCGAGCTCCACCGCGCGCCCTTCGATATCCCCGTCGCGGAATCCGAGATCTCCGGCGGCTACTTCATCGAATACAGCGGCATCCGCTGGAGCATGTTCCAGCTCACCGAATACGCCGCCCTCTGGGCCTTCAGCATCTTCGGCGCCGTCGTCTTCCTGGGTGGCTGGGCCTTCCCCTTCGGCCTCGAATGGGGCTGGGGCTGGCAGCTCTTCCTCACTATCTTCAAGAGCTTCTTCCTCATCTTCCTGGTCATGTGGATGCGCGCCACCGTGCCGCGCCTGCGCATCGACCAGCTCATGAACTTCTGCTGGAAGGTCCTCATCGAAGTCTCCTTCCTGCTCATCATCGTCAACGGCTTCTTCCTGTACTACGGTTGGTCTGAAACCATCCTTGGTCTCGTGAACTGGGCCGGCGCCATCGTGTTCATCGGCCTGGTCTACTCGCGAGGCATCCGCCGTTCGCGGGCCAGGGAATACGTCGGCACCTACCGTAATCCCGAGGCTGCTACACCATGATCGGAATCTTCAAAGGTCTCGCGACAACGCTTTCAACCTTCGCCCGCCGTCCGGTGACCATTAAGTACCCGGACGAAAAGCACGTCCTGCCTGTCCGCCAGCGCAGCTTCCCCGTGCTCACCTGGGACTTCGACCACGACGAGCCCTTCTGCACCGGCTGCAACGTCTGTGTCCGCAACTGCCCGGTCGACTGCATGACCGCGACCATGCAGGACAACCCCAACTACGCAGCCGGCACCAGCGACCGCCGCAAGATCGTCGAAAAGTTCTGGATCGACTACGCCCGCTGCATGCGCTGCAACATCTGCGTCGAAGTCTGCCCCTTCGAAGCCATCGTCATGGACAACAACTGGACCGGCCACGAGCACTCTACTTACGACCGGCTGGACCTCCACATGGACATCGACGACCTTCTGCGGCCCAGCAAGAGCGGCGAGCTCACCGTCCCCTTCCGGCCCCAGGACCGCATCGAATACATCGAGCGCCTCGAGCGCGGCGAAGAGCTGCCCGAGCTCACCTTCAAGGGCGCCCGGCCCGAAGCCCGCCAGGCGCAGTTCGAGCGCCTCGCCCGCGGCGAAGAGGCGGCAATCCGCCTCCGCGAACCCGAAAAGCCCAAGGCCCCGGCCGCCGCTGCAGGAGCGCCCGGAGCGGCCGCCGCCGCCCAGCAGCTCCTCACCGACGCAGAAGGCAAGCCGCTCTCCGAAAAGAAGATTCGCGCCAAGCGCATGAAGGCCGAGCGCGCGGCGAAGGAAGCACAGGACGCCGGGGAGTCAATCCCCGACGACGTCCTGCAGATGCTCATCGCCACCAACTCCGAGATGGCGCCCGCCGAAGCCCGGCAGGCCGCCGCCGGCGCGCCCGGCGCCGCCGCAGCCCCCAGCAAAGTGCTCACCGATGCCGAGGGCAACCCCCTCTCAGAGCGCAAGATTCGCGCCAAGCGCATGAAGGCCGAGCGCGAGGCGAAGGAAGCCCAGGACGCGGGCGAGCCCATTCCGCAGGACGTCATGGAGATTCTGGTCGCCACCGGCTCCGAGATGGCGCCGCCGGAAGCGCGGCAGGCCGCCGCGCCCGCTGCCGCTCCCGCCGCAACGTCGCCCTTGCTCACCGATGCCGAGGGCAATCCGCTCTCAGAGCGCAAGGTTCGCGCGAAGCGCATGAAGGCCGAGCGCGAGGCGAAGGGAGCCCAGGACGCGGGCGAGCCCATTCCGCAGGACGTCATGGAGATTCTGGTCGCCACCGGCTCCGAGATGGCGCCGCCGGAAGCGCGGCAGGCCGCCGCCGCCGCTGCTCCGGCGGCTGCACCGGCCCCGCAGCTCACCGACGCCGAGGGCAACCCCCTCTCAGAGCGAAAGATCCGCGCGAGGCGGATGAAGGCCGAGCGCGCGGCGAAGGAACACCTCGCCCGCGGTGAGGAAATCCCGGCCGACGTTCGCGAGACCATCGAAATGACCGGCGGCACCGTGCCGGACAGCGCAGACTAGGGGCAGCATGGTCGAACCTTCGCCCGGCAGCTATAGAGCGGACGGGTCGCTTTGGCGCGGCTTTTTTCTGCGCTTTCTTTCACAAACCCGCCGCTCAGGCGATGCCCCTAAGCCTCGAACCTGTACAATCGCGCGGGCGGCTGGTAAAGGCCCGATAACCGGCGGCCCGGTGCAAACCGGTCCGCATGCCGAAAAGCCCGCCCGTGGAGCCTTGCCTCCACACCCGCGCCCTGTCATGGCGCAGGCTGGCAACAGGAGGAGCGCAGCACATGGCGGTTGAAGTGCTCTGGTGGCTCTTCGCCATCCTGATCGTGGGCACCGCGCTCGGTGTGGTAGTCTCCCGTTCCGTCATCCACGCTGCGATCTTCCTGCTCGTTGCTCTCGCCGGCATCGCCGGTATGTATGTCTTCCTCACAGTCGAATTCCTGGCCCTTGTCCAGTTGCTCATCTACGGGGGTGCCGTTGCCGTCCTGGTGCTGCTTGCGCTTATGCTCACGCGCCAGGCGACCGGCGGCGAGCGCATATCGCTCAACGGCCCCCAGGCGCCCTTTGCTGCTATCGCCGCTATCGGTCTCGCCGCGATCCTCGTCGCCTCGGCTGTTGTCACCACCTGGCCCCGGCTGGTGGACGACCCCGATGCCGTGCCGCTGGGCCGCATCAGCGAAGTCCTCTTCGAAGACTTCGGCGCGACCTTCATCCTGGTGTCCATCCTCTTGCTGGTAGCGGTCGTAGGGGCCATCATCCTTGCCCGGCAGGAGGATGCCGAGTAATCCATGGTCCCTGTTGAGAACTACCTCGCCCTCAGCGGAATCCTCTTCGCTATCGGCGTCTACGGCGTGCTTGCGCGGCGCAATGCCATCCTCGTGCTCATGAGCATCGAGCTCATGCTCAACGCGGTCGCGCTCAATTTCGTCGCATTCGCCGTGTTCATGGATCCCGAGCAAATCACCGGCGCAGTCGTCGCCGTATTCGTCATCACCGTCGCCGCGGCGGAAGTCGGCCTGGCCCTCGCCATCGTCATCCGCTACTTCCGCATGCGGGCCACGTCGAATATCGACGAAGCCGCGGCACTGAAGTGGTAGAAAGGGCAGCCATCGTTCATGGGTGCTGAACAGGCCTGGTTACTCGCTGCCATCCCTGCGGCCATCTTCCTGGTGCTCGCACTCGTTGGCCGCTACCTGCCACGCCAGGGCGACTGGCTCGCCGTCCTCGCGATCGGCGCCTCCTTCGTCCTCTTCTTCGTCGTCCTCGTCGATTTCCTCACCACCGGTGATGGCCTCGGGCCCTTCACCAGGGCCATCGAATGGACGCAGATCGGCGAGTTCGAGCTGACCATGGGCATCTTCGTCGACCCCATCACCATCGTCATGATGGGCGTCATCACCACCGTCTCCCTCATGGTCACGGTCTTCTCCATCGGCTACATGAAAGGCGAGCCCCGCTACTTCTGGTACTTTGCCGTGCTCCAGGGCTTCGCCGCCTCCATGCTCCTGCTGGTGCTCGCAGACAACCTGCTCCTCGTCTACGTCGCCTGGGAGCTCGTTGGCGTCAGCTCTTTCCTGCTCATCGGCTTCTACTGGGAGCGCCGCAGCGCCACCGAAGCGGCGAAGAAAGCTTTCATCACCACCCGCATCGGCGATGTCGGCCTCCTCATCGGCATCATCCTGCTCTGGCGCGAAGCCGGCACCTTCAGCATTCAGGAGATCATCGCCTTCGCCCAGGCAGGCGGCTATGGCGACACCTATCTCCTGATCGCCTCCATCGCCGTCTTCCTTGGAGCCATCGGCAAAAGCGCCCAGATCCCCTTCCACGTCTGGCTGCCCGACGCCATGGAAGGCCCGACACCGGTCAGCGCGCTCATCCACGCCGCCACCATGGTCGTCGCCGGCGTCTACCTCGTCGCCCGTCTCCTTCCAATGTTCGAAGTGGTCGATGGCATGCTGCTCATCATCACCATCGTTGGCCTCGCCACAGCGCTCATGACGGGCATCATTGCGATCGCCCAGACGGACATAAAAAAGGTCCTGGCCTACTCCACTGTCGGCCAGCTCGGGTTCATGTTCATCGCCCTAGGCGCCGGCTATCCCGACGTCGCGATGTTCCACCTCATGACCCACGCGTTCTTCAAAGCGCTCCTCTTCCTGGGCAGCGGCTCCGTCATCCTCGCCACCCACCACAACCAGGAGATGGATAAGCTCGGTGGCCTCTGGCGAAAGATGCCGATCACCGGCACCACCTTCCTCATCGGGTCGCTCGCGCTGGCTGGCTTGCCGCCGCTCGCCGGCTTCTGGAGCAAGGACGAGATCTGGGTCGTGACCGATGGCGCCTGGGGAGGCTGGGCCACCGTGCTCTTTGGCATCGCCGCCTTCCTCACCGCCTTCTATACCGCCCGCCTCTTCATCCGCACCTTCATGGGCAAGCCGCAGGATGAGCACGTCTTCGAACACACCCACGAAAGCCCCTCGGTGATGACGCTGCCGCTCATCTTCCTGGCGATCCTCTCCGTGGTCTCCGGTCTTGTTGTCTTCAACGAAGTCGGCACCGCGCTGGGCTTCCCCGGCGGCATCACCGAATTCGTCTTCCTTGCCGAACCCCACGTCTACAGCATCGACTGGACCTTCGCCGGCGCCTCGCTCGCAGTCGCGGCCATTGGCATCTTCACCGGCGCCTGGTTCTACTGGCGGGGCCGCCTCGACCGCTCGACGGCTGTCGCAAGCTGGCAGCCCGCCCTCTATGACATGGCGCGCAACAAGTTCTACTGGGACGACATGTACCAGGCCGGTATCGACCGCGGCCTGCTCGGTTTCAGCTACATCGTGAGCTGGTTCGACCGCTACGTGGTCAACGACACCGGCGTGGACGGCACAGCGCAAACCACCGGCTATGCCGGTTTCATCCTCAAACATATCCAGACAGGCAAGGTGCCGAACTACGCGATGGCCATCACCCTTGGCATCATCGTGCTCGCCCTTGCCGGTCTGGCGGTGCGGGGCTAACGCATGACCCTAGACGAAGCCCAGGGCTACGTTCTGCTCTCGACGCTCGCGCTGCCGTTGGTGACGGCAGGGGTGCTCGTGCTCATCCCCGGGACGGCCAGGCTTGCCATCCGCTGGCTTTCGCTCATCGTCGGCGCGGTGCTCCTGGGCCTCTCGGTCTACATCTTCGTCGCCTACCAGGCCGAAGGCGATATCTTCCAGATGCGCCACCGCTGGGCGTGGGTTGAAAACGTCTCCTTCCTGGAAGAGAACGGCATCAGTCTCTACCTGGGCGTCGACGGCATCTCCTCGCTCATGGCGCTGCTCACCGGCGTCGTCGGCTTCGCGGCTGTGCTGGTGAGCTGGAAGCTCGACTACCGCCCGAAGGACTTCTTCATCCTCTTCTGGGTGCTCATCGCCGGCGTCTACGGCACCTTCTTCTCACTCGACCTCTTCTTCTTCTTCTTCTTCTACGAACTCGCCGTCGTCCCGCTCTATCTGCTCATCGGCGTCTGGGGCTCCACGCGCAAGGAATACGGCGCGATGAAGCTCACCATGATGCTTGTCGGCGGCTCCGTGCTCATGTGGATCGGCATCTTCGCGGTCGTTTCCGAAGCCGGGCTCGGCACCTTCAGCCTGCCCGACCTCTGGCAGGCCGGCGAAGAAGGCGTCCTCGGCACCAACTTCCAGTACATCTTCTTCCCCTTCTTCGCCGTCGGCTGTGGCGTTCTTGCCGGCCTCTGGCCCTTCCACACATGGTCCCCCGACGGCCACATGTCCGCGCCCACCGCGGTGTCGATGGTCCACGCTGGCGTGCTTATGAAGCTTGGCGCCTTCGGCATCATCCGCCTCGGCATCCAGCTCATGCCCGAAGGCGCCGAGTTCTGGATGCCCGCACTGGTGGTCCTGGGCACCATCGGCGCCGTCTACGGCGCGGTCGGCGCCCTCACCCAGCGCGACTTCAAGCTCATCTCCGGCTACAGCTCCGTGAGCCACATGGGCTATGTGCTCCTCGGCCTTGGCACCCTCAGCGCCATCGGCCTCACCGGCGCATCGCTCCAGATGTTCAGCCACGGCGTCATGACCGCCCTCGTCTTCCTTCTCATCGGCGCGCTCTACGACCAGGCGCACACCCGCGACCTCAAGGACTTCTCCGGCATCGCCAAAGTGATGCCCCTCTGGGTGGTTGCGTACGTCATCGCCGGCCTGGCCAACGTCGGCTTACCGGGGCTCTCCGGCTTCACCGCCGAATTCCACATCTTCGTGGCTGCGTTCCAGACCTATCCGGTCTTCGGCGCCTTCGCCATCCTCGCCGCGGCGCTCGCGGCAGGCTACATGCTTCGTATGTTCGCCATCGTCTTCTTTGGCCCGCTCAATCCGCGCTGGCAGGACCTGCGCGATATGAACCCGCTCGAAATGATGGGCGCACTCCTGCTCATCGCTTCCATCGTCATCATGGGCGTCTGGTGGTCGCTCTTCACCGACCGCCTCGCTGAAACCGTCCTTAATCTGCCGGGGGTGAGCTAGCGTTGCGCGACTACACGCTTTTCATCCCGGAATACTGGGCAGCCGGCGCCGCCGTCCTCATCATCGCCGCCGACATCCTCTGGCCCAACATGCGCCGCCAGCTGCTCGCATACCTCACCGCCGGCGCCGCGGTAGTCTACGGCGGCATCGCGCTCTTCTATATCCAGTCCGACCCCGAATCCTTCATGGGGCTCATCCAGGTCGACGACTTCACGACCTTCTTCCGCGTGCTCGGCGCGGGCATCATCGCGGTAACCGCCATCCTCTCGGCCAACCACATGCAACACCGCGCCGGCGTGCTCGGCGAATACTATGGCCTGTTGCTCGTCGCCGGTATCGGCCTCACTTTCATGGCCGGCGCCCGCGAATTACTCACCGCGTATATCGCGCTCGAAGTGC
Source organism: Dehalococcoidia bacterium (assembly GCA_007126855.1). GTDB lineage: Bacteria > Chloroflexota > Dehalococcoidia > Tepidiformales > Tepidiformaceae > SLAK01. The sequence goes on from SLAK01000006.1 coordinate 18,547, forward strand.
TCAGTTTCTCCCTCTACATCCTGGTGGGCTACATGCGCCGTGACGTGTTTAGCGCAGAAGCCAGCCTGAAGTATGTGCTGCTCGGCGGCTTTGCCAGCGCCATCCTCCTCTACGGCATCAGCATCATTTACGGCGTCTCAGGCAGCACTTTCTACGACGCTATCGCCGTCGGCCTCGCTGACCGCGGCGGCGACGCCGATATCGCCACCATCATCGGCCTCATGCTCGTGATCGGCGGCGTCGGCTTCAAAGTTTCCGCCGCACCATTCCACATGTGGGCGCCTGATGCCTACCAGGGCGCGCCGCTCCCCATCACGGCGTTCCTCTCCACCGCGTCCAAAGCCGCCGGCTTCGCGCTCATCCTTCGCCTCTTCACTGCATCATTCGTCGACGACGCCGAGTTCTGGCGCTGGGCCATCGCCGGCGTCGCCGTACTCACCATGGCCGTCGGGAACCTCGTCGCGCTCCAGCAGACCGACCTCAAACGCCTCGTCGCCTACAGCTCCATCGGCCAGGTTGGCTATATGCTCGTGGTCATCGCCGCCCTCGGCTACGGCGGGCGAGAAGTGGGCGAGCAGGCCTCCAGCGCGCTGCTGCTGCACATGGTGGGCTACGTCATTTCCACGCTTGCGCTCTTCACCGCGCTAACCGCCTACTACGACCGCACCGGCAAAGACTCCTCCATCCGCGGCATCCGGGGCATGGCCGAAACACAACCCTACCTGGCGCTTATCATCACGGCCGCGCTCTTCTCCTTCGCCGGCCTCCCCTTCTTCGCCGGGTTCGCGACCAAGCTGTTCATGTTCCAGGCCAGCGCCGAACCGGAGCTGCTCTGGGTCATCGGCGTCGCCATCGTGGCCAGCTTCGTCAGCCTCTACTACTACCTCATGGTCATCCGCCAGATGTACCTCTTTGAGCCCGAAGGCGGCGTCCAGCGCTTCCGGTTGCCGCCGCTCGTCTGGGTCATCGCGACGGTCCTGCTCCTCGGCATCCTGTTCATCGGCATCTACCCGGCGCCCGTGTTCGAAATCGCCGATTCGGCGGTCCAGCCACTCTTCGAAGTGGGGGCCGACATTTCTCCATGAGCAACCCCGGGGGACATACCAATTTGTGTTCGGTGTGCCTTGGAATTGTGGAGAAGCTGACGTTTACGTTCGCACCGCCGCGTATCGCTGTGTGCTACACTTCACACGTCGGCTGAATTCCCTCGACCAGAGGGAAACGGGGGACCCGAATTTAAGGGGTGTATTGCCAACTGGCATAGGCGACTCCCATCGCCGAACCCGACAGCTAACCCCGTAAGCGAATATGGGAGAGACAGGCCCCAAAGGTGAGTCTCTCGGGTATTTTTCCGGCTTCGCTGTAGCGCAGCGGGGCCATCCCTCGTGCAAAGGAGCACCCCGCTGTGGACGAGGTTCGTCCTCCTGCATCCAGCAGCCTCACCCGAGGCCTCTACTACTCCTGCAGACTCACCGCCCAGGCAGCCCAGAACCTGCTGCTGGCAGCGCTGTTCGTCACTGCCGGTACGAGCTCGACCGCAGCCATCGATCTGTCGAGTGTCTTTGTTGCCATCCTGATCCCGGCTATCGCGCTCGGCATCGTCGGCGGCGCCATCGTCGACCGCATCGGCCCGGCCCGCGGCTATATGCTTGGCGCTTCCCTGCGCGCAGGGGTCACGCTGGGCGCCATCGTGCTGCTCACCGATTCCACCTGGGCCTGGGCCATCGCCTTTGGCTATTCCGCCGTCTCGCAGATCTTCACCCCCGCCGAGCTCGCGCTGGTCAAGACTCTCCAGCGCAACACCCCGGCACGCATGCACTCGTGGCTCGTCGCCTTCCAGTACGCCGGCCAGGGCAGCGGCATGCTCATCCTCGCCCCCATCCTTTACTTCGTTGGCGGCATCACCGCCATGCTCGCCGGCGCCGCCATCGGCATGGCCATCCTCACCATCATGACGGTCGGGCTCTGGTTCCGCCTGCGCACCACGCCCGCCGTGGAAATGCAGGAAACCCGCGAAGCCTTCGGGTTCCGGAGCATTGGCAACTTCTTCCTGCACGAGTACGCAGCCGGCTATTCGCTCGTCACCCTGGCGTTCAAGAGCATCGTTGGCCGCGCCGTCATCGTTGCCCTTCCGCTCTATCTCACTTATGAAATCGGCCTGAACGAGCAGGCGCTCATCTATCTCGTGGCCCCCGGCATCGTCGGTATCCTGGTCGCCCTGGTTTGGTCCGGCCGTTCGCTCAGCATCGGCACGGCCAAAGGTGTCCTGCGCCTGTCCTTCATCGGCATGATTGTCGGCGTCTTTGCCCTGGCCGCCCTGGACTACGGCGTGTCGGCCTTTGCCCGCTATAGCCAGGTGCCGCCCGTCGTGCAGCTCGAAGCATCGATGAACACCACCTTCGTGGTGGCCCTGCCGGTCGCCTTCTTGCTGGGCCTCGTGCTCACCACTTCCGTCATCGCGGCGCGCGTTATCCTCACCGAAACCGCGCCACGCAGCCAGCAGGCCCGCGTCTACGCTGTCCAGGAAATGCTCTCCGAGAGCCTCGTCGTTGCACCCTTGCTGCTCACCGGTATCGGCGTGCAGTACGCGGGCGCGCGGCCCACGCTGGCGGTGATCGCCGCGATCGGCCTGGCCGCGATGATCTTCATGGAGCTCGCCCGGATCGGCCAGCGAATGGAGGAGCGCGCCGCCGAGGCGCCCGAAGCATTGCCACCGGCATCGCCTTCCACGGCGAACTGATCGCACGACAACCGGTTACCCCGCCAGGGCGGCCCGAACGGACTCTTGTCCCGCCGGGCCGCCTGAGCGTTAGCCGCTGTTTCAGTTCAGCCGGAAAGGCTGGGGACCGTCTTCATCGTCCGTGTCTTCGTCGTCCAGTTCCTCGTCGATGTCGACGTCGCTATAGGTGCCCGCCGGCGAACCGCGCCACACCGAGACAATGAAATCCTCCCGGTAGGGGTCGGCCGACATCACCAGGCGCTCGTCGATCTCCTCGATCAGCCCCTGGATGCG
>SLAK01000122.1 GCA_007126855.1 Dehalococcoidia bacterium
AGAAACTCCCGGTCGTCGCGGGAAAGGGACTCGGCTTCCTTCATCAGCTCTTCGAGCGTCGCCATGCCTGCATCTTAGCTGATTGGCGCTTCGGGCTGGTGCCCGCGTACTACTGCCGCAAGGTTGCGCCGCACTCCTTGTCGAGCCGCTTCAGCAGTCCGTCCTGGATGCGCGCCACGTCGCCCTCCGTCAGCGTCCGATCAGCGGGGCAGTAGCGCACCGAAATGGCGAGCGCTTTATTCCCGTCGGGCAGCCCGGCGCCGCGGTAGTCATCGAAGATGTCCGCCTCGACTCGCACATTCTTTGCCCGGTGGCTGCGGATCACCTTCACCACGTCGCCGGCCGACGTCTCGATGTCCACAAGCAGCGACAGGTCGACCCGCACCTCCGGGTAGCGCTCGACCGGCGTGTACTCCCGGTCTTCGCGCACGTGGCGGGCCAGATCCTCCACCCACAGCTCGATCAGGAAGACCGGCTCGTCGATGTCGAACGCGGCGGCGGTCTCCGGGTGGACCTGGGCGAGCACACCCACAGTATCTTTGCCGCAGACGATGTCGGCGGTGTGCCCTTCAAGCAGGCCGAAATGCGACGCAGGCCGGACATCGAAGGATATGCCCGCCATGTCCAGGATGACTTCGAGCGCACCTTTGGCGTCGAAGAAGTCGAGCTGCTCGCCTTCGCTGCGGCGCCAGCGGCTTTCGCGGTGCCCACCGACGACCGCGCACAACACCGGCCGCTCGTGCGGCAGGTCCGCCTCAGTCGGCAGGTATTCGAAGCCGATTTCGAAGAGGCGCAGCCCGCCGTCGTGCTGCCGCTGGTTCGTCGCATACGACGTCAGCAGCGAACCGCGCAGCGTGGTCCGCAGGAGCGAATGCCGGGACGCCACCGGGTTGACGACGCTCAGTGGCTGCAGCCGGAGGTCGTCGCCCGGGTCAACCACCTTCCGCAGGTGCGCCATGTCCGTGAGGGTGTAATTGATGACTTCCTGGAAGCCCGCCGCCACGGCCGCGTTTCGCAGGCTCTCGCGCGCGTCCAGCACCGGGTTCGGCTCCACCGGCGGCAGGGCGCCCAGCGGTTTCGTGGTCGGCAACTTGTCGTAGCCATAGATGCGGACCAGGTCCTCGATCACATCGTCAGGGATTTCCACATCAGGCCGCCAGTACGGCGGCTGCACCAGGTACGTGTCCGGTCCCTGTTGCTCGCACCGGAACCCGAGCGCAGTAAGCACCCGCTGCACCTCATCGGGCGGGATGTGGATGCCCAGCACGCGCTCGATGCGCTCCGCGGGAAGGGTGATCGTGTGCTCCTCGAGCTTGCCGGGGTAGACATCGATGAGGCCCTTCGCAATGCGCCCACCGGTGATCTGTTCGAACAGGTGCAGCGCCCGCTGCTGCGCGAATAGCGGCGTCCCGCGCCCGATGCCTTTCTCGAAGCGCAGCGACGCCTCCGAGCGCAGCTTCAGCAGGGTCGACGTGCGCCTGATCGACCCGGGGTAGAAGTTTGCGATTTCCAACAGCACGTTGCGCGTGTTCTCCGTCACCTCCGACTCCAGCCCGCCCATCACTCCGGCGATGCCGACCGGACCTTCGCCGTCGCAGATCAGCAGCATCTCCGAGTCGAACTCGCGGTCGATCCCGTCGAGTGTGGTCATGCGTTCGCCCTGCTTCGCGCGACGGACCACGATCCGGTGGCCGCGCACAAGGTCGTAGTCGAAGGCGTGCAGGGGCTGGCCCAGCTCCAGCATCACGTAGTTCGTTATGTCCACGACATTGTTGATAGGCCGCATGCCCATCCGCAGCAGCCGTTCCTGCAACCACGCCGGCGACGGGCCGATCTGCACATCCTCGATGAGCGATGCCGTGAATCGCGGGCACAGGTCCGGGTCTTCAACGGTGACCTGCGCGCGGTCCTCGATTCGCGCCTCCGACTCGCGGTGACCGGTTTGCGGCTCACGGACTTCCTTACCGGTCAGCGCCCCAACTTCGCGCGCCAGTCCCAGCACGCCCAGCAAGTCGGCGCGGTTCGCCCAGGTCGAAAGGTCGAACACCACATCGCCGATCTCGTCGACCAGCGGGCGGCCAACCGCCGCACCTTCGTCCAGCACCAGGATGCCGGTGTGCTCGTCGCTCAGCCCCAGCTCCTTCTCGCTCAGCACCATGCCCGACGATTCGACGCCACGGATCTTCGCGCGCTTCAACGTCTCCAGCTTCCCGGTCTTGCCGCTGACCAGCGACGCACCCTCAAGAGCGAACGCCACCTTCTGCCCCGGCGCGACATTCGGCGCCCCGCAGACCACCGTCTGCTCGCCGGCGCCGGTATTCACCGTGGCCAGCCGCAACGCGTCGGCGTTCGGGTGCGGCTCGACCGCCAGCACCTCGGCAACCACGATCTTCTCGCGGTCCCATTCGCCGCCGACGTACTCAACCGACTCAACCTCGGCCGTCGAATCATTCAAACGCCGCGCAAGCTCGTCGACGGGAATGTCAACATCGACGTACTCGCGCAGCCAGGACACAGGCAGTTTCACTGGGGCCTCCGTTTGGCACTTGAGGGTTGGTAGCTGGCGCTTCTGGCCGTTGGCCTTTGGCCTTTGGCTTTCGGTTGGCCATCACTGTCAGCTGGTTGCAGCGAATTCCGGAACGAGACCAGCCTCCTCTTTACGGACTTCAAGGGCTCTATGAGCACTCTTGCCTGTTCGGAACTCAGGTATCCAAGGTCACGCGAAAGTATCAAGAAGTACTCCACCTCGGAAGCAGAACCCAGTGCGACGCGCAGGAACTGGCGAAACTCGGCGTCACCTCGAACTGAGCCCTCTGCGATGTTGGCCGGGACAGATACGGCGGCTCGTCGCATCTGGCTCACCAACCCATAACGCTCCTCGGTGGGAAAGCGCTTCGTCACTTCGTAAATGTCGAGCGCATGGGCGTGCGCGGCCTGCCAGACATCCAGCTCTTGAAATGGTCGCACCACCGTCGTCTCCTTATCGCGTGGAAGGTGACGCACGGCCAATGGCCAATGGCCAACGGCCGCCCGCAGGGCTAGAACTGCCGCAGGAAGCGCAGGTTGTTCTGGTAGAAGTGGCGGATGTCGTCGATACCCCAGCGCAGCATCGCGACACGCTCGACGCCGATCCCGAACGCAAAGCCCGTATAGCGCGACGAATCGAAGCCCGCGTTTTCGATAACCTCCGGGTGCACCATGCCGGCGCCCAGGATTTCCACCCAGCGCGTGCCGCCGTCCGCCGTCGGCCAGTCGACCGCCATCTCCACGCCCGGCTCAACGAAGGGGAAGTAGCTGTGGTGGAAGGTAATGTGCCGGTCCTGGCCGAACATGCGCCGGGCGAATTCGTAGAGCACCCCCTTCAGGTCGCTCATACGGATGCCCTCGTCCACGGCCAGGCCTTCCACCTGCGTCAGCATCCACTCGTGCGTCGCGTCCGTGGCCTCCTGCCGGTAGCACTTGCCCGGCACCACCACGCGGATCGGCGGCTGCTGGCGCTCCATCACCCGCACCTGGTTCGGCGACGTGTGCGTGCGGAGCAGCATGTCACGCCGGCCACCGATTTCCTTGTCGACCCAGATCGTGTCCCACATGTCGCGCGCCGGGTGGTCTTCCGGGATCCGCACGCCATCGAAGTTGTACTTCGCCCATTCGACTTCCGGCCCTTCGGCGACGCGGAAACCCATCTCGCCGAATACGGCCACGATGTCCCGCAGCGTCTGCGTCACGGGATGGAAGCGGCCGACCGGCTGCGGCCGGCCCGGAAGCGTGACATCGATCGCGCCGGATGTAGCCAGCGTTTCGAGTTGCTTTTTCTTGAGCGCTTCCCGGCGCTGGTTGAGGGCATCCTCGAGATCGTTCTTCAGGGCGTTGGCGGCGGCGCCAAAGGCGGCGCGCTCGTCGGGCGGTTGATCGCGCACGGAGCGGAGCAGCAGCGTCACGCGCCCGTCCTGGCGGCCGAGCCACTCGGCGCGCCACTGGTCGAGCCCCGCTTCGCCGGTCTGCTCCAGCGTCTCCAGCGCCTCTTTGCGCAGCGTCTCAATGGAGTTGGTGGTTGCGGTCATGATGCTGAGGATTATAGGAGCCATGCCCGCTACGGGCCGTTCCCCCGGGCACACCCGCTACCATGATGCTATGACCGCACGCGTTCCAAGGATTGTGGCGCCATGCGCTACGCTGATCGTCGGCGCGCTGCTGCTGGCGGCATGCGGCGGTCCGAGCCAGCCAGCCAACGACAACGGGAGGCCAACAGCAACACCAGTGACCGATCGCACATGGGCCGGCACCGAACCGGCACCCGAATTCCCCGGCGGACTCACCTGGTTCAACGTGCAGGAGCCGCTCACCCTCGAGTCGCTCCGCGGCAAGATGGTGCTGCTCGATTTCTGGACCCTGGGCTGCATCAACTGCCAGCACATCATCCCCGACCTCGAACGGCTGCAGGAAGAGTACGTCGATACCCTCGTCGTCATCGGCGTCCACTCCGGCAAGTACTCCACCGAGCAGGAAGACGAGAGCATCGTCGAAGCCATCCGCCGCCTTGAACGCACCCACCCCGTGGTCAACGACGAAGACTTCGTCTTCTGGGAGCGCTACAACGTCCGCGCCTGGCCGACGATCGTGCTCATCGACCCTGCCGGCAACTTCGTTGGCTACCACGAGGGCGAAGGTGTCTACTCCATCTTCCGGGGCGTGCTGAGCGCGCTGGAGGAGGAGTTCGAGGGCCGGTTCGACCGCAGCCCGGCGCCTGTCGCGCTCGAGGCAGCCCCCGTGTCCACTATCCTGCGCTACCCCGGGGCGCTGGCCATCGACGAAGAACGCGGCCGCCTCTACATCGCCGACTCAGGGCACAACCGCATCCTGGTTTCTAACCTCACCGGCGACCTTCAGCGCGCCATCGGCACCGGGGAAGAAGGCTTCGCCGACGGCCACGCCGATGAAGCGCGCTTCCGCCAGCCACACGGCCTTGCCGTCTCGGAGGACGGCAGCACGCTCTATGTCGCCGACACGCGCAACCACGCTCTCCGCGCCGTCGACACGGAAACATGGACGGTGCGCACCATCGCGGGCACCGGCGAGCGGCTGGCGCGCTTCCCCATGCCCGGCGACGACCCGATGGAAGTCCGCATGGCTTCTCCCTGGGGCCTCGCCGTGCATGAAGGCAAGCTGTACATCGGGATGGCCGGCGTGCACCAGCTCTGGGTCATGGACCTGGAAGCGAAAACGGTCGAAATGTTCGCCGGCACCAGCCGCGAAGGGCTGGACGACGGCCCCAAGCTCGATATCGCCACCCTGGCACAACCCAGCGGTCTGGCCACAGACGGTACCTTCCTCTACTGGGTCGACCCCGAAGCCAGTGCCGCCCGCCGGGTCGGCTTCGGCGAAGAAGCGCTGGTCGATACGCTCGTCGGCACCGGCCTCTTCGACTATGGCAACCAGGACGGCGGACCCGGCGAAGGCCAGCTCCAGCACGCACAGGACCTGGCCTACCTGAACGGCACGCTCTACATCGCCGACACCTACAATCACGCGATCCGGGCGCTGGCGCCAGGACCGCGGGAGCTCACCTCGGTGGCGGGCTCAGGAGTCCGCGGCTGGGCAGACGGCGCCGGGGCCGAAGCGCAGTTCAATGAGCCCGGCGGCATCGCCGTCGGCAACGGGCTGCTCTATGTGGCGGACACGAACAACCACCTGGTCCGCGTTGTGGAGCCCACGAGCGGCATGGTCTCGACAATGCAGCTCGGCAACATCGGTGCCGTCGGCGCGCCACGTCCGGGCCAGCTCGTGCAAACTCAGCTCCCCGGACAGCAGGTCGCACCCGGCGTGACGAACCTGCGCCTGAAAGTCACCGCCCCCGCCGGCTACCAGCTCAACAGCCTTGCGCCATCCAGGCTGACACTCACCAGCTCCAACCCGGCGGTGGTCGAAATCAGCCAGCCCGAGCTGCAGTGGTCCACGGACGATCCCGAAATCGAGATACCGGTGCCGGTGGAACTGCACGAGGGCGATGCCGATGTCATCGCCACCGGCGAAGCCTACTATTGCGAAAAGGAACTCACTGAGCTCTGCTTCATCGCCCGCATCGAGCTCACGGCCCCCGTCCGCGTCGAGGCCGGGGCGTCGCAGGGCGATGTGGTGGTTGAGTACACGCTGCCGGCAGACTGAGCGCCAGGTTGACATGCCGGCCCGCCGGGGCCGAAGGTGAATTGAACTTTGCAAGCGAGGTGCGCAGTGGCCGTCCGTGGATACGTCCTGATCGAATCAGAAGTTGGCAAGGCGAAGATGGTCCGGTCCTCGCTCGCATCCTTTTCCTACCCGGGCACAAAGGTGTTGAACGTGGATACCGTGACCGGCCCTTACGACGTAATCATGCTCGTCGAAGCCGACAACCTGGACACGCTGGGCAACGCGATCACCGAGGCGATCCAGCAGGAAGCCGGCGTCCAGCGCACCACTACCTGCCTGGCGGTTAGCCTGGGCTAAGCTCTGACCTTCCGGGACTGCTTTGCCGGCAGGGCGGCCGCAGGGCGCCGTGTCACCGTCGTACGTGCCTCGACGGGTGCCGACCACACTGCCGGGCTTCCCCCTCCGCCCCAGATCAGCGATCGTGTCTTTGAAGGGCTGCGCGGCAATCGCGCGCCCGGGCCGAGTCTCAGCCGGGCAAACCGGCCGGGACGAGGAGGAAGCTCATGGCTGAAAACCCAAAGGTGCTGAACAGCCGCCACGTCTACGCTGGACGGCTGTTTGACCTCGAAGTAGATGAACTTGAATTCGAAAACGGCGTCATCGCCCAGCGGGAGACGGTGCGCCACCCCGGCGCCGTCGCCATGGTCGCGATCGA
>SLAK01000320.1 GCA_007126855.1 Dehalococcoidia bacterium
GAGGTCGACCGCGCCGTCACGATGGGGAAGACGGATGGATTTCTCAAGCTGGTGACCGCGCCCGGATGGTGGAGGCGCATCCCCGGGGCGTCGAGCCGCGTGGGCGACGAGGTTGTTGGCGCCTGCTTCGTCGGGCCGAATGCCGGGGACCTGCTTATGCCGGTGGTGAACGCGATGCGCATGCGCCTTCCAATGGGACTGATCGCCTGGAACATGCAGGCCTACCCCACGCTTGCGGCCGGTGTTCGCCAGGTTGCCGGGATGCCGTTCGACCCGGGACGGTAGGCTCAACGCGTGAGCTGGACTTTGCGGGACATCCGGCGCACCTACCGGTGGATGGCGTGGCCGTACGATCGCCTGTTCCGGCGCGGCTACCAGGGGCTTCGCCAGGAGAGCCTGAAGGGGCTCAGCCTGCGACCGGATGCCACGGTGCTGCTGGTTGGCGTGGGCACCGGCCTCGATCTGCGCTTCGTGCCGCCAGCGGGGCTCATCCTGGCAGTCGATCTGTCGCCGGCCATGCTGCGCAGGGCGGCGCAAGCACCGGCATCGAGCGCTGTCGATGCCCTCATAGGCGATGGCGCGCGTCTCCCGTTTCCCGATGCCTCGGTGTCAGCAGCTATCTTCCACCTGGTGCTCTGTTCCGCTCCGGATGGGAGGGCGTTGCTCCAGGAAGCGGCACGGGTGCTGGAGCCCGGCGCTCCCGTTGCAATTCTCGATCATTTCGCGCCTCGCGGCCCCATGCGGAAGTGGCGAAGGTTGGCCTCGCGGTATTCATGGGTCCTGGGCACACATCTCGACCGGCGGTTCGAACCCATGCTCCAGGGCCTACCCTTTGAAGTGCAGAACGATAAATCGCTGGCCGGCGGGTACTACCGGGCGATCCGCTTGCGCCGCCGGTGACGCATGCCCATGGCGCGAGCCGTATCTGCCTGCGGCGAGAACAACACTCACGGCCGGCCGGGTGCGGGACGGCGAACCACCCGGAGACGCCCGCGAAAAGGGGCCAGCGCTGCCTTCCCGGTTTCGCCCCGGGCGCGCACGGTCTAGATTGATGGAGCAGTTGTGCCACATTCGATACGAGATGGCGCCGGAGGCAGCAGTGACAACAACAATCAACCGGCAAGTGCGGCTGGCCGCGCGACCCGTAGGCTTTCCCAAGACCAGCGACTTTGAGCTCGTCGAAGCGGCCGTCCCCGAACCCGCGGACGGGGAGCTATTGGTCCGCAACAGCTACATGTCGGTGGACCCCTACATGCGCGGGCGGATGAACGACGCGAAGTCCTACGCGCCGCCATTCCAGCTCGGCGAACCGATGTATGGCGGCGCGGTGGGCGTCGTCGTGGAGTCGAAGCACCCGGACTTCAGCGCGGGCGACGCAGTGACAGGGTCACAGGGCTGGCGCGAATACGACGTGGTGCCCGGCAGCGCTGCCCGCAAGCTCGACCTGGACCTGGCGCCGATGACAGCCTACCTGGGGGTGATGGGCGGCACAGGCTTCACGGCATACGTTGGTCTGCTGGACATTGGGCAGCCCAGGGCAGGCGAGACGGTCTTCGTTTCTGCCGCCGCGGGCGCCGTGGGCAGCGTGGTCGGGCAGATCGCATCGGCGATGGGTTGCCGTGTGGTGGGCAGCGCCGGGAGCGACGCGAAGGTGGACTTCCTGACGAAGGAACTCGGCTTCGACGCAGCGTTCAACTACCGCACCGTTGACCTGGAGCAGGCGCTTTCGGAGACGTGTCCCGACGGCATCGACGTGTACTTCGAGAACGTTGGCGGCGACCACCTGCAGGCTGCGCTGAATCACATGAACCCGTTCGGCCGGATCCCCGCATGCGGGATGATCTCGCTCTACAACAACGCCGAGCCGGTACCCGGCCCGAACAACCTGGCGACCATCGTGCGGCAGCGGATCACGATGCGCGGCTTCATCATCTCCGACCACATGGACCGGCGCGGGGACTTCGAGCGCGACATGGCAGCATGGCTGAAGGACGGAAGCGTGAAGCACTACGACACCGTGGTCGACGGCATCGAGAACGCGGTCGGCGCCTTTCTCGGCCTGCTGCAGGGCGAGAACATCGGCAAGATGCTGGTGAAGGTCGGCCCCGAACCAGGCGGGGCCTGAACGCTTGCCGTTCGCTGACTCCGCGTACGTCAACCCGGAACCGGCGACGCCCACTCTGCCGGACGTGCTGTGCGTTCGACATCCTCGGCGAGCGCCGGGGGCCATGCAGCAGACCACTCATCTGCTGAATGCGGTGCCCCGGCTGTGTAGACTGGGGTGCACCCCAGGGCCGCCGGGAGGGAGCAGATGGGACACAGGGCACGTCCCTTCGTCGGCCGCGAGCGCGAACTCGCGCGTCTGTGCAACGCCTTCGAGGCAACATGCAAGGGCGAAACGCGCATCGCCGCTGTCGCCGGCGAGCCGGGCATCGGCAAGACACGGCTGGCTGAGGAGCTGGAACGCTACGCGCGGGAGCGAGGCGCGCTGGTGCTCTGGGGGCGAGTACGGGAGACTGCCGGGGCACCGCCCTACTGGCCCTGGATCAAGCTTGGCCGCACTCTCGGCGATGCGCTCGGTCCAAAGGGCCTGTCCGCTCTCCTCGGCGCGGATGCCGTGGAGCTCCAGCGCCTCTTTCCCGAACTGCGCGAGCTGCTCCCCGACTTGCCGCCACCCGAGCCGGCGCTCGATGCGGAGTCGGCCCGCTTCCGGCTCTTCGAGGCGCTCACCGGCACCTTCCGCCGCCTGTCCCAGCAGCAACCGGTCGTGCTCGTGCTCGACGACCTGCACTGGGCCGATGCGGCCACGCTGCTCCTGCTCCAGCACCTGGCCGCCGAGGTGGCCGGCTCCTGCCTCATGCTTGTGGTCACCTACCGCGACGGCGAAGTCGACCGGGAGCACCCGTTCAGCGGCGCACTGGCGGAGCTGACCCGGCTGCCCGGCTTCGATTTGCTCACTCTACGCGGACTGAGCCATCAGGAGACGGCCGAGTACGTGCGCCAGACCTCGGAGGTTGCCCCGGCCGCGGAGGTGGAGCGCCGCATCTACGAGGCGACCGAGGGCAACCCCTTCTTCACCCGCGAGCTGGTTCACCTGCTCGCAGAGGGCGAAGTCCTGGCGGGCGGGCGGCCGGGCACTATCCCGCTCCCCGCCGGGATTCGTGCCGTCCTGGGCCGCCACATCGAGCGCCTCTCGCCGGAGGCGCTCGAGCTGCTGCGTACGGCCGCCATCGTCGGGCGGGAGTTCACGCACGAGACGCTGGCGCTGCTCGTAGAGGGCACAGGTATCGCTCTCGTGCCGTTGCTGGAGGAAGCGCTCCGCTCGCGGGTGATCGAGGAGGCCGAGGAGCCCGGCCGCTACCGCTTCGTGCACGCGCTGATGCAGGAGGCGCTCCTGGCGGACATAGCTGCTCCCCGGCGGGCACTGCTCCATGCGCAGGTTGCCGAGGCGCTGGAGCGCCGCTGGGGTAACCGTGCCGGGGAATATGCGTCGCGTCTCGCATCGCACTTCGCGGAGGCGGCGCTGTTGGGATCGGAGCACGCCGAGAAGGCGTTCCATTACAGCCGGCTCGCCGCGGAGCAGGCGGAGGCGCAGCTGGCCTGGCCGGAGGCCGCGCGACACTACGGGCGGGCGGCGGAGTACGTTGAGTCCGGGAGCGTGCCCGGTGACGCCGACGCGCTGCGTGCCAGGCAGGGGCAGAATGAGCTCCGCGACCTGGACTTCGCCGAGGGCGAGCGCCGCGTGCTCGCCGCCATCCGCTCCTACATGGAACGCGAGGAGGATCGCTCCGCCGGGCGCATCGCGGCCGAGCTCGAGCTCAAGTACTGGAACGAACAGCACCACGCGATCTGGCGCTCGCTTGCCCGCCGGCTCGAGTCTACGGAGCCACACCTCGCCGCCGCGCTGTGGGCTTACCCCGCGCAGGATGGCTGGGACGAGGATGCGCAGGCAGCGCGCGCACGCGCCCGGGAACTGCTTGACGAGCACAGGATCTCCGCCCCGGATATCGAGGACTGGCTGTTGCTCGGCCTCCTCGCGCGTCCTGGCGTCCCGACCGAGGAGTTCAACTCGACCATTGCACGGTTTCGGGAGCTCCTGAGGAGTACGCGAAGCACGTACCTCCGGTTGTTCGATTGCTTCGCCATGACCACGACGCAGTGGAATGACCTCGACTGGCTCCGCGATGACGCCCGCAAGCGCCTCCAGGACCTTCGGAGGGAGGGCCGGTTCTTCACCGAGCCGATCACCCTCTCTCAGGTTGCCGCCACGCACCTCTTGCGAGCGGAGTTCGACGCCTTCGAGCGGGTGACCAGTGAGCGCATGCACCGGTCCAGGCGCATCGTTCGATGGATCCGGGGTCAGAGCCTGGCTCTGCGCGGCGACCCCGAGGCCGCGCTCGCACTCTACCCCGACCCCCCGGGGGCGGAGGCTCCTCCCCCCGAGCGCCACAACCACTTCGGATACGCTATGTGTCGCGGCTCGCGCACACGCATGCTCTTCTGGCTCGGCCGGCACGAAGAAGCATTGAGCGAGCTCGAGCGCTGGGAGCAGGAGTGGGACCGGCTCCGCTACGGCATCGCCACGATGCACCGTCTCACCTCGTTCGCGGCGGTCGATGATGTGCTACCGGCCCTCGGTTCTGATGCGCTCGTCGAGCGCGTTTACGCGGAGGTGAGCCAGCACGTCTGGCGCGACCTCCGTCTCGCTGCCACCGACGGGATTGCGATCGATCCCGTGCGAGGAAAGTTGGCGCTGCGTCTCGGACGGGTCGATGAGGCCGAAGACTGGTTCCGCACCGGCCGCGACTGGGCCGAGCAGCAGCGCTGCCCCGTGGAGCTCGGCCGCAACCTCCAGGGCCTCGCCGAGGTCGCCGAACGCCGTGGCAAACAAGCCGAAGCGCTGGAGTATCTGAACCGCGCCGGCGAGCTGTTCCGGAAACATGACGCGAAGCTCTATCTCGACCAGGTGCATGTGAAGCTAGCGACGCTTCCCACCGACCCGTACCGCTACCCCGATGGGCTTTCCCCGCGCGAGGTGGAGGTGCTCCGGCTTGTGGCGGCGGGAAAGAGCAACCGTGAGATCGCAGAGGCGCTGGTGATCAGCCGCAACACGGTAGACCGGCACCTGAACCACATCTACAGCAAGGCCGGTCTCGCCAACCGGGCTGAGGCCGCATCCTACGCCCACCGGCGCGGGCTCGTCGGCTAACAGCCTTTCGCCTCGTAACAAGACCCTGTTATCGACCGCGGCGCCCGATAACCTCGCGAAGATCCCTGAACCACACGATGTGTGACCCCCTCCGTGAACCCGAAACTCGGGCACAGCTTCTCAAGGAGGTGGGTCATGAAAGCCCAACCAACCCAGTTCCCCGCCGATGCCGTGTTCGCGGGCAAGGTGCTGCGGGCCGTGCTTGTGAGCGTCGGACTCATTGCCATCGTTGCCGCCACGCTGCTGGTCACGTCCCGCGCGGGCGAGGACGGCGCGCCGACCGCTGCTTCCGGAGTGGGGCCGGGTACGCCTATCGAGCATGACGCCGCGATCGTGGCATCGCAGATTGGCGGCGGACGCGCCGCTTCGAACCACGAGATCCGGTCTGCTCTGGCGCCCAGGACGCTTTCGATCTTCCTTGTCCCTTCCGAGGCCCAGGCTGCTTCGGTCTTTCCGGCCCTGGAGGAAGCAAGCCTGGTGAGCGCATACAAGGACGGGCCCGCGCTGGCTTACGAAATCGTTGTCCTCGACCTTGACGCTGGGGCACCGGCCTTCGCCGGAAGCCGAGAAGTCGTCCCCGGCCTCTACGGCGGCCTGCCTCCATTCGAGATTGTTGACCTGCGGTAGCCCGATAGGGTGGCGAGCAGGTCGCGCCAGGAGCCCGACTCGGTCCGCGATGCCTCTTGTTATGGACGCTATGTGGCGTTAACATCTGCCCGGCGCTGTTGGGCGCCGACGCGGGGTGTATCCGATTCAAAGGGCCGCAGCGACGCTGCTCCGTCTGATCCGAATGGAGGGCCGGCATGGTGCAAGACCGGGCCCCAGCTACCGACGAGTCGGCGCTAGTGCCGGGGATGTTTGCCGCGCTGGAACCGCGAGCCCGCCGAAGCATCTGGGCTGCGGCAACGCACCGCCGCTACGAGGCCGGTGATGTGGTCATCGAGGCGGGAGGGCCGGTCGACAGTCTGTATATCGTCGGCTCAGGCCTGCTCAGCGGCGAGGTGCCCGGGCCATCTGGTGAGCCGGTTGAGATTGCGCGTTTCGCTCCCGGAACGGCGTTTGGCGAGATGGCCTTCCTGGAAGGAGGTCCGGCGAGCGCGACGGTCCGGGCGCTCACGGCATGTGACCTTTGGCTCGTATCGCATGAAACGCTGGGAAGGCTATGCGAACGCGAGCCAGCGATTGTGCGTGAACTGGCCCGTATGGTTTCGGCACGGCTGGTGCGGACCAACCTCCGGTTCCGTACCCCGGCCACTGCGTCACTGGGGGCGATCGTTAGCAGCGGGTCGCAGCGGTCGGCGCTTGCCGTATACCGGATTGCGCTCTCGGCTGCCCGGCACCTGGATGCCCCGGTCGTCATCGTCGATCTGACGGGCGCGCGTGATGCGCTGCTGTTGGCCGAAAAATCCGTGGCAGAGGGCGTGCCAGGAGTGCCCACGACGGGAAACGCCCAGGTGAGCCTGCGTCAGATCGCCCCCAACGAGGTCTCGCCGTCGGAACTCCTTCATCAGCTCGATGCGCTGCAACAGGACTACCGGCGCGTGATTGTCCATCTGGACCGCGCATATCCTGAGATGGGCCTGGTAGTCGAGCAGGCCGGACGCACCATAGGCCTCCTCGAGGGCGACCC
>SLAK01000047.1 GCA_007126855.1 Dehalococcoidia bacterium
CGCGCGTCCGCCGGCGTGTCGCCGTCGTAGGTGAAGGTGCGCACGTCCGCCCCAAGCTCGTCGACGAAACCGTGCAGTTCGTCGATCTGGTCCTGCGCCAGCGCCTTGGTCGGAAAGAGATAGAGAGCCCGCGCCGAACGGTCCCGCAGCACTGCGTCCAGTACCGGCACGTTGTAGCAAAGCGTCTTCCCGCTCGCCGTCGGCGTCACCACACACGTGTTTTCCCCCGCCAGCGCCTGCTCCATCGCTCGCGCCTGGTGCACATACGGCCGATCGATCCCACGCCGCCGCAGCACCTCCACAATGCGTCCGTCCGCCTGCGCCGGCCATTCGCCATGGCGCGCCTCCCGCGCCTCCACCCGCCGCACATGCATATTCGTCGGCTTCGCCTCCAGGTCCGCGATCAGCTTGTCGGCGACCAGGTCGGGCGGCACGGGCCTCACAGCAGGGACGGGGTAAGCAGGTTTCGGCTTGGCCATAGTTATTCCGGAATCGGGGAACGACAACGGAATCCCGCCGGCCGCTCCCAGCGTTAGCGAACGAATGTTCTGGAGTATAGCGGAGGCAGCAGAAAGTGAGAAGCGCGGCGCGCTCGCCGCAACCTGAACGCCTACCGGGCCTCCAGCGCTTCGCGAGCCGCCCGGACGCCCGACTCTATCGCGCCATGCACAGTTGCCGGCCGGACGCGGTTGGTCGCTTCGCCGGCGAAGAACAGCGTTGCCTGGACCGGCAAGGCAAGCGCATCGCGGCTTCCCGCGCCCCCGGTTGGCACGTGCGAGTAACCCATCTTCGTATACGGATCGTTCCCCCATATGACGACGCGCGCGTCTTCAACCAGCGGCGCCAGCTCCCGCCCGTACATCGCTTCAAGATCGCGAAGCGCATGGTTGATCGCCTCACCGTCGGGCATTTCGCCGAAGCAGTTCGCGTCGCGTCCGCCGAAGAAAGCGGTAAGCACCGGCGCCCCATCGGGGCGCCCTTCACCGGGGCGCCACCAGAGCTGCGTCGGCAGCGTAGTCAGCAGGAAGCTGAAGTCTTCGTTCCAGAACCGCTCGCGGAAGCGCAGGACAATCTTCCCGATGTTTCCGGCGCCAAGTGCTTCGATGGCGGCTTGCTTTTCCGCGGGCAGAGGCGGGTCGAATTCGACGTCACCCGCCTGCAGCACACCAAGCGGAAGGGTAACGATCGCCTGTCCAGCTTGGAAGCGGGAATCCCGCGTATGGACCGTGACGCCCTTACTGCTCCACGCAATGCGTTCGACCACCGCGCCAAACCGGATGTCGACCCCTTCCGCTGCGCGCTCGAGTAAGGCCGAGTAGCCGTCGGCAAGCCGGTAATGCGTGTGCTCCCCATCGCCTTCGTAGGTCGCCTCCAGCATCCCGGCGATGCCAACATCCTCGATGTCCGCCGCATGCAGTTCGGCGAAGGCATTGCGCAACAGGCGCAGATCGTCATCGGACGGTTTTGCCGGCCAGTAATCCGTCCAGGCCTTGAGCGCGTCGGCGACAGATCGGTCCGGCCCGCCCTCCTGTGCCTCGCGCCGGGCCCGCGCCTCCGGGCGCCAGATGGCCGTCGCATTAGAGCGTCGCGCGGAATCCCCGGCGCTCCACAGACGCTCCTCCGCGTACGTGACGAAGACCGGCTGATTGGCGTCATCGATCGTGCCGAGGCCAAAACGCTCGATCCACGACCAGGTGGCAACGTTCTCGCCATGGACGAACTCAGCGCCTAGCTCCACGGGGTGCGGCGCCACGTCGAAGCTCGTCATTGCTCGGCCGCCAACCCTGTCTCGGGCCTCCAGCACGGTGACCGCGACGCCGCGTTCGTGCAGCTCACGGGCTGCCGCCAATCCCGCGGCGCCTGCACCTATCACGATGACATCTGCCATGGCTTCCTCCGGCTGCGGCAGGGGAACTCAGTCGCGGGCGACCAGCATAGGCCCTGTCCTGGCGGCACGTCTACGACGGCTTCGACCCACGGCCGGTGCACGAACGCGTCACTCCGCGACGATGAGCCGGTACCCGAGATCGATGGAATCCCGATCCAGCAGATGGGCATAGCGCCGGTGCCATTCGCCGGAATCGAGGTCGGCAGCGAGGCGGGAGATGCCCTCCTGGACCGCTTCGGGCGGGACCAGGCCAAACGACGAGATGGCGCGCCGCACCGTAGGATCCAGGTACGCTTCTGGCCGCCGCCAGTAGGCGCCCAGGAAACCGTCCGCGCAGTCAAACGGGATCGGGATGGGGATGATACGTGTCGCGCCGATACCCTCTGCAACCTGGTCCACCGTTGGCCGTCCCTCTTCCAGTTCCCCGATAGCAGGGAGGTAGTCAGCCACCAGCCAGAATCGTCGGCTTCGGTCCGGCTCGTAGGACAGGATCACGCATCGTGGTGCAACTCGCCGGAGCTCCCGGAAAGCCCGCGCCGGTTCGCTCCAGTGATGCACCGTCAACACCGCCATAACTGCATCGAAGCTCGCCGCAGCAAACGGCAGATGTTCGGCGATGCCCTGCACGGCCGGGGCAGCGCTCGGCAGTCGCTGGGCGATCATCCCCCGCGATGGCTCGAGGGCGATGACTGCACGGTCCGCCGGTTCGTACGATCCCGCCCCGGCGCCCACATTCAGTACAGTCTTGGCATCGCCCAGGGCCGAATGAATGAGCGCAGCGATCCGGGCTTCTGGCCGCCGTCGCGATGCGTATCCTTCGCCCAGCACTTCGTAGCGATAATGGCTGCCGTCGACCGCCATGCGTCAGTCTACCGCGCGTCGACGCTCAGGAAGCATCGACCTCCCGCAGCTTCCCCGTCTCCACCTCGTACACGAAACCCCGCACCGGGATATCATGCCGCACGATCGGCGACCGTTCGTAAACCTTCAGGTCGTCGCGGACCGATTGCTCCAGGTCGGAGAAGGGAAGGAACGCGATGTGGTCGGCGTCCGCGTCCAGGGACTCGCGCAGCTTGTTGCGGATGTCCCCATCGCTGAAAGTCAGCATCCCGCAATCCGTGTGGTGGATGATGGCCACCTGTTCCGTGCCTAGCAGTTGCTGGCTGATCGCCAGGCTGCGTAGCGCCTCCACCACCCGGCCACCCGCATTGCGGATGACGTGCGCATCACCTTCTTGCAGCCCGAGCGCCTTCGCCGGGTCGATGCGTGCGTCCATGCATACGACGACCGCCGTCTTGCGCGCGGGCGGCAACGGCAGATCCCCCTTGTCGAAGGATGCGGCGTAATCCCGGTTGGCCGCGAGAAATTCGTCGATGACAGCCATGCAGGTCCCCCTCGGTGCTAGAGCACTTCGTTGATAAACAAAGTCTACAACCCGTGGCAAGGGGCCCAGCGGCAGCGACTCAGTTCACCTCTCGCAACCTCCCGGTCTCGACTTCGTACACGAACCCGCGCACCGGGATGTCCTGCCGCACGATCGGCGACTGGCGGTATGCCTCCAGGTCGTCCCGCACGGATTGCTCCAGGTCCCGGAACGGCAGGAAGGCAATGTGGTCGGCGTCAGCATTAAGCGTATCGCGCAAGCGCCCCCGAATATCGTCGTCGGCAAAGGTCGCCATGCCGCAACGCGTGTGATGGATGATCGCCACTTCCTCGGTGCCGAGCAGTTGCTGGCTGATCGCCAGGCTGCGTAGCGCCTCGACCACCCGCCCGCCCGCATTGCGGATGATGTGAGCGTCGCCCGGGTGCAAACCAAGCGCGGGCGCCGGGTCGATACGCGCATCCATGCAGGCGACGATCGTCAGCTTCCGCCGCGGCTGTGGCGGCATGTCGCCCATCGTGTAGGTGGCGGCAAATCGCTCGTTTGCCGCGAGCATGTCGTTAATTGCGGACATCGGTACCTCCGCTTTTACGATCGCGGCGCTCGCTTCCACGGGCAAGCAGCGTCGGCCACGTGCCTCGTCGCCCCGGCTACGATGACGGTGCGCGAGACACACACCGCACAAGGAGCAAGGCCATGGCATATGTGAACTGGGACATCAGGCGCGAAGGCCGCTCGTGGCGCGGCGATGAGGCGATGCAGCGCTTCGAGCTGGCCCCGGAAAAGTTCGAGATGACCAACGGTAAGCTCTTCTGGAGCGACGAAGATCGGCTCAACACCCTCGGGCTGTTGCTCGAAAACATGGGCGCCGACGCCGCAGTCCGCATGGGCGACCCCGAAGTCTGGCGGGCCGCCGTGCGCGACCTGGACTAGGCCTTTGTAGGACTGCCGCCGTTAACGCCGCGACGCGTTCTGGAGGTCCGGCCAGTTCGGAGCCCGCTCTTCAGCTTCGTCGACCTGTATCAGGCCCGCATAGAGGTCGCGAAAGCGGATGAGCGCCTCGCGCAACGCTTCCAGCGAGGCATGGTCCCCGTCCTCCGCGAGCAGGTGCGCCTTGCGGTAGTTCATCAGCACCTTCGGGTAGTGATTGCACAGCCTGTCCACTTCGATCGCGTCGTCGACCGGGTAGCCGCGGCACCGCAGCAATTCCTGAATGAGGGTGTCCGCGCTCACAACTGCGGCGCGGGGGTCGTCCACGAAGGTTGCTTGCAGCGCTGTCCAGGCCTGGGTGAAGTACTGGCGCTCGGTCAGGCTCAGCTCGCGGACGCGGATTGGCGGGTGGTCGTGGTTCTGCGAAGGCGCGATCGTGGCCGTCGTTGCCGGTCCGCGAGCAGCCGGTTCTGCATGGGGCGCACACGCCTGCTGTTGTTGCCGGGCCCGTACATACCAGCCGCCCCCGGCGGCAATGCTCAGTCCAGCCACAGCCAGCACCGCGATCGCGCTGATGAGCCCAATCGTGTCGGATTCCATGGTCGTGTTCACCTTCTAAGTGTGCTGCCGCCTCCATCCAGCTTGCGCGACGCCCCGCCCGGCCACGCTAAACGCGCCCGAAACCGCCGTTGCACTCCTATCACAATGGCCTCTTCGGTCTTGAAAGCCATTGAAAATCGATTCTCCTCGCCCACACCATGGTGGCGTGGCGGGCAAGCAGCCGGAATGAAAGCCGGCGACATCTCGCTGGGCGGGGAGGAACTGACTCATGCTGGGTCTCCGCAAGAAGCCGGAGCGCGACGCGCTGCTGGCCATCCAGGGCGGCTATTACGTGCTGACCGGGCTGTGGTCGCTCCTCAGCATCGGCACCTTCCAGCGCGTGACCGGGCCGAAGACCGACACCTGGCTGGTGAAAACCGTGGGTTCGCTGGTGCTGGTGGCAGGTCTTGTCATGGCAGCGACCGGGCTGCGCCGCCGTCGCGCGCCCGAAGTCGAGGCGCTGGCGGCCGGGCTCGCGTTTGCGCTCATGGTGGTCGACTGGGTCTACGTCGCGCAGGGGCGCATCGCCCGTGTCTACCTGCTCGACTACCTGGCCGAAAGCGCGCTGCTCGCATATCTTGGCGCGCGAGCCCTCAGCCGCCAATAGGTCTCAGGATCGCGCCTGCCCGGCGAAGTCGACGATCGCGCTTGCCAGCTCGCGGGGGCGCAGGTAGGGGATGCCGTGCGCCACGCCCGGCATGGTGAGCAGCTGCGCCCGTGCCTGCCGCGCTACCATCTCTTCGGCCAGTGGCGACGGCAGCACGTCGCTGTGCGCCCCGCGCACCACCAGCGCCGGGCACTCCAGCGCCTCCCACATTGGCCAGAGGTCCAGCCGATTCTCCTGCCCGGCAGCCAGTTGGGCGGCGAAGCTCCGCGCGATTGCCGGGTCGAACCAGCCCGGCATCTCCGCATAGCGCGATACCCAGCCGGCGATCCTCCGCGAACCCGGCGTCATCTGCGGGTGCGGGTACGAGTCGATTACCACGACACTCGAAACCCGGTCCGGCAGGCAGGCCGCCGCCATCATGGCCACGCCCCCGCCCATGGAGAAACCGGCCAGCATGCACCGGTCGATGGCGAGCGACTCCAGGGCCATCGCCAGGTCGGCGAAGTGCTGGTCGCCGGCGTACTCCTCCGACGGGTCCCAGTCACTCCCCCCGTGGCCGCGGGCATCCAGGGCGATCATGCGCCGGTCTGGGATGTGGAGCGCCGTGGTGGCCCAGTCGGAACTCGAACCCGTGATGCCGTGCAGCAGCACCAGCGGCTCCCCCGGTGCGTCCGGATTCCATTCCCGGTAAGCGAGCGAAAGGCCGTTTCCGGACGTCCGGCCGGTCTGAGCGGCGGCTGCTTGGAGGTGTGCCACGATCAGTCATTTTCCCCGGGCAGCTTCGAACTCGTCCATCCGGACAGGCCGGTCGCGGCGCCGGTGAGCCCGCTCCGGGCTAGCCAAATTTGAGGCTTGTGCGTTCAGGCCGAATGATCGCTCAAGGTGAAGCCACTGCCCTATGCCCTCACGCGCGGCGCCGCAGCGCTCGAAGTGCCCGCCTTTCGCTGGCTCTGGTGCTCCTCTGCCCTCTATGCCTTCGGCCAGTGGATGGAACGCACCGCCGTGGGCTGGCTCGTGCTGCAGGAAACGGGCTCCGTCTTTCTTACGGCGCTGGCATGGGCTGTGCGCATCGCTCCCGGCATCTTCGTCGGGCCCATCGCCGGCGCACTCGCCGACCGCATGTCCCGCTCCCAGATGCTCGCGCTCTCCGCGGCGGCCAAGGTCGTCGTGCTCGTCGTCATCGGCGTGCTCACCCTCACCGGCGCGTTCCCGCTGGCCATCGTATTGCTGCTCGTGGTCGTGAGCGGCGGCTCCATGACCTTCAACATCTCCGCGCTCCAGCCGCTCGTGCGCGACCTCGTCGGCCCCGAACGTTCCATGAACGCGATCAGCATCAACAGCTTCGGCCAGCGCGCGGTCGGATCCCTCGGCGCGCTTTTCGCCGGGTATCTCATCGCCTGGTTCGGCGCCGGCGAGGC
>SLAK01000433.1 GCA_007126855.1 Dehalococcoidia bacterium
AGGGCGAAGAGCTCGGCGCAGAGTTTCGTGGATTCCTGGGTGACGAAGGTCTTGGTGCGCAACATACGCGCGGCATATCCGGGCCCGGCTGCGGGGCTCCAGGCTGTGGCGGTTTCGTGGAGATAGGCGCGTAGGGCCTCGTAGCGCATCACTGCATCGGAGACACGGAGTCGCAGCGCGGGTGACGAGGGCGCGGGGTCGCCAATCGCGCGGATTAGCGTGCGCAGGCAGCCGAGCGGGATGGCGGCGAAAAGGCCGTACCAGTACTGGAGCGGCTGCGTGGTCGCGATGAAGTCGGGGAAGCCGGCCAGGCGCTCGGCCGGGGCATCGTCATAGCGCACGGTGTGGCTTTCGGTTGGCCGCATACCGAAGCCGTCCCAGTCGTCCAGGATGTTGACGCCGGGCGCCCCGGTGGGGACGAAGAAGAATTCGACGATGCCGGCACCGGGCAGGTCGGCCGGGTCAACCTTGGCAGTGCTGAAGAAGTAGTCGGCGTGCTGTCCAAAGGAGGCCAGGATCTTCTCGCCGCTGATACGGAAATTGCCATCGGCGTCGAGGCGCACGGTGGCTTTTGTGGCATCCAAAGAACCGCCGGCGCCCTTCTCGGAATTGCAGGCGGCGAAGATGCGGTTTGCCAGGTACTGCGCGCTGAGCCACTCCTGCCCTTCGTGCCAGGCGTCGCGGTGGGCAGTGGGGATCGGGTCACCGTCCATCGCATAGACGCCGGCCAGGCCGAGCGGCATGGCCAGGAGCAGCGCCGTCGACGGCGACGCGGTCGCCACTTCTTCGGTCGCGATGACGCTGTCGAGCAAGGTCCAGTCCGAGCCGCCAAGGCCGGACGGCAGTGGAGCGGCAACGACTCCCGCCGCCTGGAGGTCGGTCACATTCGCGTGGGGATAGACTTCGGGGGCTTCCCGGTCGCGGTCCGGGAACGGCTGGACGATTGTGGCGACGTCTTCGGAACGGACAGTCATGGCATCCCCCCTCAGGACTGCATGGACGGAGTGTAGCAGCCGACAAGTGAGCATGTGGCTGTCTTTGCGGCGCTTTACAGCCTGAAATGAAAGGAGGGCAGCTTATTAAGCTGCCCTCCTCCCTGGTGCTGGCGTGCGCGTGGCGGGTCAGGCTTCCTGCTTCACCAGGTGGTCGCCGTGTTCCTCGCGCAGCTTGAGTTTCTGGAACTTGCCGACGGAGGTCTTCGGGATCTCATTCACGAAGAGGTAGGCATCGGGCAACCACCATTTGGCGAAGTTGCCTTCCAGGTGCTTCGCCAGGTCGTCCTCGGTTGCTTGCTGGCCGGGCTTGAAAACGATGGCGGCGATGGGCCGCTCGTCCCACTTGGGATGGCGGCCGGCGAAGACGGCGGCTTCGGCGACGGCCGGGTGGGCCATGAGCGCGTTCTCCAGCGCGACGGTGCTGATCCACTCACCGCCGGACTTGATGACGTCCTTGGAGCGGTCGGTGATGGCGATGTAGCCGTCGCTGTTGATGGTCACGATGTCGCCGGTCTTGAACCAGCCGTCCGGGGTAAAGCGGTCGGCCTGCTCGTCGTTGTTGTAATAGGAAGCGGCGACCCAGGGGCCGCGGACCTCCAGTTCGCCCATGGTCTCGCCGTCCCAGTCCAGGAGGGTGCCGTCGTCGGCGACGTGGCGGATGTCAACGAAGGGCACCGGATGGCCCTGGGTGCCCTGGACGGCCAGCTTCTGCTCGTCGCTCCAGCCGTCCATGTAGCGCTTGACGCGGGCCAGGCTGCCGAGCGGGTTGGTCTCCGTCATGCCCCAGGCGTGGGTGACGGTGAGGCCGTGGCGCTGGCGGAAGCCATCGATCATCGAGGGCGGCGCGGCGGAGCCGCCGATGACCATGGTGCGCATGGTCGAAAGG
Organism: Dehalococcoidia bacterium; assembly: GCA_007126855.1. Lineage (GTDB taxonomy): Bacteria > Chloroflexota > Dehalococcoidia > Tepidiformales > Tepidiformaceae > SLAK01. The sequence continues at coordinate 1,882 of SLAK01000433.1, forward strand.
TCCCAGCGGCTGGCGTCCTGGTCGAGCAGCGCCAGGATGCCGATCCAGATGGTCGGGACGCCAGCCGCCACGCTGACCTTTTCAGCGGACATGAGGTCGAGCAACGATTCCGGTTGCAGGTTGGGGCCGGGAAAGACCATCTCCGCGCCAGTCATGACCGCGGCGAAGGGCAGGCCCCAGGCGTTTGCATGGAACATGGGGACCACCGGGAGCACAGTGTCGCGCTCGCTGATACCGAGCGTATCGGTCATGCAGGCGGACATGGTGTGCAGGGTGGTGGAGCGGTGGCTATAGAGCACGCCCTTGGGATTGCCGGTGGTGCCGGAGGTGTAGCACATGGCGGCGGCGGCGCGCTCGTCGATCTCGGGGTAGGTGAACTCTTCGGGCTGGCCCGCGATGAAGTCTTCGTAGTCGGTGTAACCATCCGGCGTGGGGCCGTCGTCGGGGACGACGATCACCTTCTGCAGGCTCTTGAGCTGGTCCTTGAACTGCTCGAGCAGCGGGAGCAGGGAGCGGTCGACGAAGATGACCTTGTCTTCGGCGTGGTTGGCGATGTAGGTCAGGTCATTTGTATGGAGGCGAAGGTTGAGGGTGTGGAGCACGAAGCCGGCGCAGGGGATGGCGAAATACATCTCCAGGTGCCGGTGGTGATTCCAGCAGAGGGTGCCTACGCGGTCGCCGGGCTGCAGGCCCAGGCCGGTGAGGGCGTTGGCGAGCTGGTGCGTGCGCTTGTAGTAGGCGCCATAGTCGTAGCGAAAGATAGAGCCGTCTGGCCCGCGGGATGCGATCTGGTTCTTTGGGAAGAGGCGTCCTGCACGCTCAAGCAAGTGTGTTAACGTCAACGGGTAGTCGTCCATCATGCAGCCACGAAGCAAGGGTATCCCTCCAGGTATTAAGCTCAGCAATGCGGGCTATTTTGCATGCTGGCAGAAGGTCGCGACGGCATTCTACCGCGTGCGAAGCCTGCTGGTCGCGGGGGCTGGATGACTCGTCGGAAGACCGCGCTCGCGGTGCTCGCGGTGATGCTCGCTGTATATGTCGTGATGGCGTTTGGCGCGGCCCGCTATGACACCTTTCCTGGCGATCAGGCAATGATGCAGGCGGCGCAAGAGGTCGGCTGGTTCGAGCCGGTGGCGCACTTTTTCAATGTGGCTGTGGACAACTGGATCATCCGTATCGGGGCGGGGCTTTTTGTTGTTGCCTTCTTGATCACAGGCAAGTGGCCACTCGCGATAGCGTTCAGCGGTGTCTGGTTTGTACCGGTGCTGTCGTGGGCATCGAAGCTTCTTGTCGACCGGCCACGCCCGGAAGGGAACTTTGAGGTACACCTCGATCCAGGTACGACATCCTTTCCCAGCGGGCACTCGTTCGATGGCGCCATGTTCGCCACGCTGGTGGCGCTGGGGGCGCTGCGCTGGCTGCCGCCGGTGCAGGCGCGGATCGTGGTGGCCGGCTGCGTCGTCTTCGCGGCGCTCACGGGGTTTTCGCGCTTCTGGCTTGGGGTGCACTGGCTGTCGGATGCGGTTGGCGGCTGGCTCCTGGGGGTGTGGGCCGCCGGCGTTGCGTGGCTCGTGGCGGAGTATGTCGTGGAGTGGCGCCAGCGTGCACGCGAGCGAACGCCGCTCGCGTGAGGAAATGGTGGCCTGGACGTCGAATTTTGGCGCGAAAGCGTGACAACAAGCGCCGAATGACGCATGCTGATGCCGCTCCTGGAGGTAGCTTCGCAGTATGACGCAAGAACCAAGTGGTCAGACGCAACCAGAGATGGCCGGTGCAGGCGCAATGACGCCGGTGCCCGCACCGATGGGTCCGAGGGCCGGCGCAGCGATCATCGATTTCATCATCCTGATTGTGGTGAATGGTGTGCTCTTGGCCATCTTCGACATGGGCGCCGCGTATGTCCTGGGCATTATCATCTTCCTGGCGTACTTCATCGGGCTCGAAGCCACGCAGGGCAAGACCCTGGGCAAGATGGCGCTGGGCCTGCGCGTGGTGACTCAGGACGGCCAGCCGCTCGACTGGGGCCCCTCGGCGATCCGCAATGTCCTGCGCATCATCGATGGCATTCTCCTCTACCTGGTCGGCTTCATCATCGCGATGACCAACGACAGGCGGCAGCGTCTTGGCGACATGGCGGCCAAGACCATGGTGATCAAGGAATAAACGACCGGCTCCTTCCTGGTGCGTTCGGGGCAGGCAAAGGTGCGGTTTGCGCACCTTTGCTTTCCGATCGGTAGAATCGGCGCAACACGCCAGCGAGCGTGACGAAGGAGGAACCCATGAAAGCCGCAATTTTCCACGGCCCCAACCAGCAACTCACGATAGAAGACGTGAAGATCGACGACCCCGGGCCCAACGAGGTGCTCGTGAAGACCGCCGCCACCGGTGTCTGCCACAGCGACCTGCACTTCATCGAAGGGCTCTACCCCTATCCCGCCCCGGCCATCCTCGGCCACGAAGCGGCAGGCGTCGTCGAAGCCGTCGGCGAGCACGTTGACTATGTGCAGCCGGGCGACCATGTCATCGCGTGCCTTTCCACGTTCTGCGGGACCTGCGATTACTGCACCACCGGCCGCCCGAGCCTGTGCTCGAACAAGCCGGGGCGCGGCTTCACCGGCAAGCCCTACTACACCTGGGACGATAAGCCTGTCTTCCAGTTCCTCAACGTCTCCAGCTATGCCGAAAAGATGCTGCTCCACGAGAACACGATCGTGAAGATCAACAAGGATGTGCCGCTGGAGAAGGCGGCGCTGATCGGCTGCGGCGTGATGACCGGCGTGGGCGCGGTGCTGTTCACGGCGCGCATCGAGGCGGGCAGCTCGGTGGCGGTGTTTGGCTGCGGCGGTGTTGGCCTCTCGGCCATCCAGGGGGCGCGCATCGGCGGCGCCCGGCAGATCATCGCCGTTGACATGTTGGAATCGAAGCTGGCCACGGCGAGGGAGCTCGGCGCCACCCACGTGGTCGACGCCTCCAGCGGCGACCCGGTGCAGCAGATCAAGGATATTACCGGCGGCGGCGTGGAGTATTCCTTCGAAGCCATCGGCAACAAGCGCGCCGCGGAGCAGAGCTTTGAATGCCTGCAGAACGGCGGTACGGCCACCATCGTGGGTATGATCCCCGTCGGCCAGAAGATCGAGCTGGACGGCACCTCGTTCCTGTTCGAGAAGAAGGTGCAGGGTTCGAACATGGGCTCGAACCGCTTCCGGCGCGATATGCCTCGGCTGGTGGACTTCTACCAGCAGGGCCGCCTGAAACTGGACGAGATGATCACCCGCACGGGCAAGCTCGAAGACATCAACGAAGCGTTCCGTGCGATGAAGGCGGGCGAGGTCGCGCGGACGGTGCTCACGCCGTAGATAGTGGAGAGCGGAGAGAAGCCGGGGCGAAGGCCCCGGCTTCGGTGTTAGCTGGCCAGGTATTCCTCGAGCGCTTTGCGCACGAGTTCAGACATGCTCTTCCCTTCGCGCCTGGCGCGGCGTTCGGCTGCTTCGCGAAGCTCGGCGGGGACGCGGAAGGCAATCTGAGGTGAATGTGTCCGGGGCGCGGTAAGTGACGGCCGCCCACGGCGCTGGGCAATCTCGTCGCTCCAGGCTGCTGCGAGCTCTTCCGTGATCCGCGTTCCGTCGGGCAGGTATACGGCCTCTTTTTCGAGATCGATGTCCGGCCCCACTTCGTACTCGACGCCCTGGATGGTGATCTTTTTCGGGGTCTTCACTTCTGCCTTCCCCTCCGAAATCTCGTGGGCATCACGTGGAATATGAACAGCGTGGTTTCGTCCGCCAGCATGACCCCCACGATCTCCAGCTCGTCACCACGATCGTCGAGACCTTGCCACTCGTATTGCCGCTCACCACGAGCATTCGTATGAACGAGCGGCTCGACGTTCGCCATCACGTGCAACGCATGCGCCTTGCCAATGCGATGACGCCGCGCGCTGCGTCCGAATCGTATCTGCACCTGCTCCCATTGTGTCCGACACAAGATGTATGTCAAAGGCGCCGATCTCCCGTCGGCTCCTCTTCCTTCTGCCTCCCTCACCCGCCGCCCCGCGGCGCGGCGTAGAATCACCCCCGCAGAGCACACACATTTGAAGGGGGAGACCATGAAGGCCGCCATTTTTCACGGCGCGCATCAGCCGCTGACGATCGAGGACATCGAACTCGATAAGCCCGGGCCGCGGGAGATCGTGGTGAAAACCGCCGCGACGGGCGTGTGCCATTCGGACCTGCACTTCGTCGACGGGCTCTATCCCTACCAGGCGCCGGCGGTGCTGGGGCACGAAGCCGCCGGCATCGTCGAGCAGGTCGGCGAGCAGGTCGACTACGTGCAGCCGGGGGACCACGTGATCTGCTGCCTGTCGGTGTTTTGCGGGACCTGCGACTACTGCACGACCGGCCGGCCGAACCTGTGCCAGGACAAGCCGGCGCGATCATCGAAAGGGGTGCCCTTCGCGAAGTGGAATGGCAGCGACGTGGCGCAGTTCGCCGGGCTTTCCAGCTATGCGGAGAAGATGCTGTTGCACGAAAACGCCGTGGTGAAGGTCGACCCGAGCCTGCCGCTCGATAAGCTGGCGCTGATCGGGTGCGGCGTCATCACCGGCGCGGGCGCGGTGATGTATACGGCGCGGATCGAGGCGGGCAGCTCGGTCGCGGTTTTCGGCTGCGGCGGCGTCGGGTTGTCGGCCATCCAGGGGGCGCGCATCGCCGGGGCGCGGCAGATCATCGCGGTCGACATGGTGGAGGCGAAGCTGGCGAAGGCGCGGGAGCTCGGTGCCACGCACGTGGTCGACGCTTCCAGCGGGGACCCGGTGGAGAAGATCAAAGACATCACCGGCCTTGGCGTGGAGTATTCCTTCGAAGCCATCGGGAACAAGCAGGCGGCGGAGCAGGCCTATGGCTGCCTGGCGCC
>SLAK01000160.1 GCA_007126855.1 Dehalococcoidia bacterium
AGCCACCACCGCCGCAGTCATCGGCCAGTTCCTCCTCCGGCGATACTGGCAGAAGCTCCTCGACCTCCTCGTCGCCAAGCCGGGGCCCGAGCACGCCCTCCGCGGCCGCGCGGTGTAGCCGGCCCCGCATGCTGACGGTCGCCCGTGATTCCTCCAGGATTCCTCCATAATGGCTTCCGTGCTGGCAGAACGTACGAGAATCTCCCGTGTCATCCCGCGTTGGCTTCGCGAGCTGTCGCTGGAGGGCCGCTTCCTGGTCTTTTCTCTCCTGGTGCTTCTCGCAGGCGCGCTGGTGATCGGGACCTGGGTCTCGCGCGCCATCAGCGATGGCGTGCTCAGCCGCTCCGCTGCAACCTCCGCGCTCTACGCCGAGGCTTTCCTGGGGCCCGCTATCCACGAGCAGGAGTTCGACGAGCCCTTTCCCCCTGCGTTCGTAGAAGAGATGGACGCCCTGTTCGTCTCCACCGAGTTTGGTGAGCAGGTCGTCTCCGTGAAACTCTGGGCGCCGGATGGAACGCTGCGCTATTCGCGCGCCCCTGAACTGATCGGGCGCCAGTTCGAGGTCAAGGGTGGGCTCGCCGACGCACTCGAGGGTGAGGTCTCCTCCCATATGAGCAACCTCGAAGGCACCGAGAACGAATTCGAAGCCCGGCACTGGTCGCGCCTGATCGAGACCTACGTCCCCATCTGGTCGCCGGAGGAGAACGAGGTCATCGCCGTCGCGGAATTCTACGAACTGCCCGATGAGCTGCTCGCCGAACTGAGCGAGGCCCGGCTGACTGGCTGGCTGATCGTTGGCTCCGCGACGCTGGTCATGTTCCTCTTGCTCAACGGCATGATGCGCGGCGCCAGCAAGACCATCCGCAGCCAGAACGCCACGCTGAACCAGCTCGTCGCCCTCCACCGGTCCACGCTCGCGCTCTCGGGCGAAACCCGCGCGGCGCCCGCCCTGCAAGAGGCCGTTGAACTGAGCACGCAGCTCGTGAAGGCGCGCTACGGCGCGCTCGCCATCGTTGACCCCGAGGGGCGCATCGTCGATTTCTTCACGACAGGGATAGATGACGAAACCCGCGCCCGGATCGGAGAGCCGCCAGAAGGGCGCGGCCTGCTCGGCGAGCTCTTCCGCACCGGCAAGCGGCTTCGTGTGCAGAACATGCAGTCCCATCCAGCCAGCGCGGGTTTCCCGCCGCACCACCCGGAGATGACCCACTTGCTGGGTGTGCCGATGGTCCACCAGGGCCGCGTGCTCGGCGCGCTCTACCTGACGGACAGGCTAGACGGCCAGCCGTTCACCGCCATCGACGAAGAGATCGTGGGGATGTTTGCCACCCACGCTGCCGTTGTCGTCCAGAATGCCCGGCTTTATGACGAAGTCCAGGCCCTTGCAGTCGAAAGCGAAAGGCACCACATCGCACGCGAAATGCACGATGGGCTCGCCCAGGTCCTTGGCTTCGTCAACACGAAGGCCCAGGCTGCCGAACAATTCCTGCGCAATGGCGATACCGGCAACGCCCGCCACCACCTGGCCGAACTCTCTGAGGCGGCGCGGCAGGTCTACGCCGATATCCGCGAGGGTATCATAGCCTTGCGCGTGCAGAGCGGGAGTGGGCGCAGCCTGCGCCAGGTGCTTGAGAAATATGTCGAAGAATTCCGCCAGTTCGCCCGCATCGATGTCGAGGTCGTCTGGGAGCTCGATGGTGAGGAGCTCGACATCTCTCAGACCATCGAGGTCCAGCTCATGCGCATCGTCCAGGAGGCCCTCACCAACGTCCGACGCCACGCCCATGCACGTTCCGCCGTGGTGACGTTCGCACGCCAGGGCGAGACGGTCGAAATTACCATTGCCGATGACGGTCAGGGCTTTGACCCGGAGCGCATAACGCGCGGAAGCTGGCCGCAGTTCGGACTCCAGGCCATGCGCGAACGGGCCGAATCCGTCGGCGGCTCTCTCGAAATCGACAGTCATCCGGGCCAGGGAACCCGCGTCAGCGCCCGCTTCCCGGGCGCCCTCGTCCAGAAAGACACAGTCCGGCAGTGAAGATCGTCCTCGCCGATGACCAGCCCCTCGTCCGCAATGGCATCGCCAGCCTCCTCCAGGCCCGGGGCCACACCGTGGTCGGCGAAGCGGGCGACGGCCAGGAAGCCCTCTCGGTCGTGCGCCGCACCCGCCCCGACCTGGTCCTCATGGACCTGCGGATGCCTGTCATGGAGGGGCTCGAAGCCACGCGCCTGCTCAAATCGGAGTTTCCCCACGTGCGCGTCGTTATCCTCACCGTCTCCGACGACGAGCGTGACCTCATCGACGCCGTCAAGAGCGGGGCCCACGGCTACCTGCTGAAGGACCTCGAAGCAGACCAGTTCTTCGAGGCCATCGACGCCGTCGAGCATGGCGAGTCCGTCATACCGCCCCGCCTGGCGCGCCACCTCTGGACTGAATTCAGCCGCCAGTCGTCCAGCCGCAACATCGCGCCGGAAGAGGAAGAACGCCCACTCACGGACCGGGAATGGGAGGTTCTGCGGCTCGTCGCCGCCGGCCACACCAACCGCGAAATCGCCACCATGCTCTCCATAAGCGAGAACACGGTGAAGTTCCACATGGGCGGCATCCTGGACAAGCTCCACCTGCGTAACCGTGCCGAAGTCGCCACGTGGGCCGCCGAGCACCGCCGCCACCACGACTGCTCCTGAACCCTGCCAGCCTCCCCTGCCTACCCCCATGGGTAGGTCTGCGGCCTACCCGTTGGGCTGGAGAACTACCCGTTCGGCGAGTAGGCGTGGCTCCCGTCCCTCCTTAGCGTGATACGTGACAGCTGGCCCTGCGGGGCCCGACAGGAGAGAAAGATGAAGACCACACAGTTCCTCAATACCCGACTCATGACCCGCGCCCTGGTTATTCCCGCCATCGGCATCCTTGGCATCGCCGCCGTTGCTTGCGGCAGCGACAGCGAAGCCTCCAACAACCCCGGAGAGCGCACCATCTACCTCCAGGCTACCGAACAGGACGCCCGCCGTGGCGTCGATCGCACCGAGTTCCCCCAGCACACCCGCGACGCCCATCCCGGCCTCTTCGGGCCAGCCGACGATCCCTTCGAGAGTGCCGGCTCTGGCGGCTACTACCTCTTCATGACCTCTGAGGACGAATGGCGCGTCGGCAGCTACATGTACCTGCCGCAGGAGATCATCGCCTACAAGGGCGAGGAAATCACCCTGGAGATCCTGGGCGTCCGCGGCAACCAGCACCACAGCATCCTGGTGGACCCGGACGGTGAACGCCTGGACGACGTTAATGTCGAACGCGGTGGCCTCCACACCATGTCCTTCACCGCCGACAAGGCCGGCATCTACGAACTCGTCTGCGCCGACCATCAGCCAACCATGACCACCTACATCCACGTTCTTGAGCAGTAGCCTCCGCTATCCTGCCCCTCCGCTCCAAATTCCACGTGCTTCGGCCATTTCTGCCGGAGCACGTTTGCGTCCGCATGCCTGGCCACCCGCCTCTCCGAGCTCGGCATCCGCGTCCCTCGATGAAGTGTTCGATCCTTCCCGGGATACCATCTGGGGCGCCACCCGCCGGCCAGATTGCCCGGAGCTACGCTCGAAAGGACTGTGCGAACCGTCTAATGACCCACAGGCAGGTACCGAACGACCGCTGCGATCCGGGGCTGATTCAGCTTAGGTTAACGAGTAGGATCCGCGCCACGGGCCTGGCCCGTGACGCCACTGGGGCTTATGAGGGTGCCAGCATGCGCGTTGTTGCAGCAATCGATCCCACACCTATCGGCGAGCACGTGCTCGAAGTCATTGGCCCATGGGCCGCGGCCAACGGCGTCGAGGTGGATGTCCTGAGCGTCCTCGACAAGGATGCAGTCCAGGGCGTCTTCAAAGGGGGCGCATCCTTCGAGATGACACCATCCGGGGCAGGGGCTGGCAGCTTCTTGCCCGTGGAGCAGCATTACCCGGCTGTCGTAGAGAGCCACGGGCAGGCCGTTGAACGCGCCCACCACGAGATGGTGGAGCGACTCCGCAGTGCGGTCGCGAAGCACCTGCCGGGTGTACAGGCGAGCGTGCACGTGGAGTATGCCGACGACATTCCCCTCGTGATCTGCGAATACGCCGTCCGCCAGCGAGCCGCCGCCATCATGATGGGGACGCGGGCGCGTCCGATCATGCATGCCGCGCTGTTCGGCAGCGTTTCTGAGGACGTGATCCACCGTTCGCCGGTGCCTGTCCTCGTCGTCCGGCGGGACATGGCTGCGCCGGCACCCGGGCAGGTCGCGCCGGCGACAGCGGTAGAATCGCTCGGCTGACGGATGTCGGAGCCCTCCCTCGCTCTTCCTCCGGTGAAGGGATGCCTTACAGGCCTCAGGTAGCAGGCGTGGTCACGCCCAGGTAGCGCATAATCTCCTCGTAAATCAGCGCTGCCTTCTCGTCGGGCGTGCCGGACAGCACCTGGCGCCTGCGCCCACCGCCGGTCGTCGCGGTGCGAAGGCCGGCCACCGTCGTAGGCGACCCGCCGATGCCGATCGCCCCGGGATCGACGTCAAGATCGGCGGCTGTCCAGACCGATACGGGGCTAAGCTGGTCGGCGTTGTGAAGGCGGTCGATGTCCATGAAGCGGGGCTCGTTGACGCCCACTTTGACCGAGACGACTGCCGGAAGCGGGACCGCCAGATCCTCTTCGCCACCCTGGATTTCCCGCGTGACAAAGGCGAAGCCCTCCTCCTCGACAGCAATCGACAGCGCATAGGTGGCCTGCGGGATATTGAGCCACGCGGCGATGCCAGGCGGCACCTGGGCAGTCGCACCGTCCGAAGACTCTTCACCGCAGAGGACCAGGTCGGACCCACCGATCTTCCGCACGGCGGAAGCGAGCGTCAGGGATGTTGCCAGCGTATCCGCGCCGCCAAAGGCCCGGTCGCTCAGCAGGTAGGCATCGTCGGCGCCCATGGCGATGCCCATCCGCAGGTAGGCGGCCACAAAGGGCGGGCCCATGGAGAGCAGCGAGACGCGGCCCCCGTAGCAGTCTTTCAGCGAGAGCGCCATCTCCAGGGCATTCATGTCGGGCGGGTTGATCTCGGAGCGCGCCTTCGTCCGGTCCAGCGTCATGGACTCGCGGTCCACCTGGACTTCTTCCGACTTGGGGACAACTTTCAGGCAGACGACGGTGTGGAGAGGCCGGCTCATGATGGCATGGCTCCTTCGGATTCGAAGCGTGCGAGGAGGGCCCTGACGACAGGGAAGAGGTCTTCGACGACGCAGAGGTCGGCCTGTTCGAAGATCGGCGCCTCGGGGTCCTGGTTGAGTGCGACGACCAGGCCGGCCTTGTCGATGCCCACGGTGAACTGGGTTGCGCCACTGGCTCCGCAAACAATCGCCAGCCCCGGCCGGACAACGATGCCAGTCTGCCCGATCTGCCGATCGCGGCCAATCCAGCCTTCGTCGACCGCGACGCGCGTGGCGCCCACTTCTGCGTCCAGCACGCGAGCGAGCGACTCGACCAGCGACATCTCTCCCTGCACGCCACGGCCAGCGATGACCAGCCGCCCCGCGCGAGAGATGTCGACACCATGGTGCTTGCGACGGGCCAGGACACGGACCGGGACTGCCTGTGCCGGGACGTCGACGGCGAACGTGTCGATCGGGGCGGGCGCGGCTCGCCGGTGTCCGGTCTCCGCGAAGACGCCCGGGCGGACCGTGGCCATCTGGGGCCGGCGCCGCTCGCACTTGATCATGGCCAGGATGTCGCCGCCGAAGCCGCTCACCTCTCCCAGCAAAAGCCCGCTGTCCGGTTCAAGGTCGAGGTCCGTGCAGTCGGCGGTGAGGCCGGTTTGCAGCATCACTGCAAGACGGCCCGCCAGGTCTCTGCCATAGGGGGTCGCGCCCATGAGCAGGACATCGGGGCGCTGTGCGCGGATGGCTGCCGCGGCTGCGAAGGAATTGGCCTCCGCCGTGAACGGCTCAAGCCGCGGGTGCGGCACGGTGAGCACGCGGTCGAGGTCCAGGCGCGACGCCTTGGCGGCGACGTCCTCGACATCATTGCCCATGACCAGGCCAGTCAGCGAGGACTCCGAGCGTCCGGCGAGCTCGCGCGCTTTGCCCAGCAATTCCCGGCTCACCGGGACGATCTCGCCATCCTCGTGCTCGAGGAAGACCCAGATGCCGGATGCTTCGCCGGGGCCATACAGTGACTCAGGCATTGGCCGCCTCCACAGCTTCGTTCCTGACCGCGAAGGGATCTGCCAGCACAGCGAGCTCCGCCAGGTCCATGAGCTGCAACTGGCCCGCGCCGGTCACGCTGATGCCGTCCGCCAGGCACGAGATGCAATGGGGGCAGGTGGTCACCAGCAGCGACGCGCCCGTGGCCGCGGCTTCGCGCACGCGCGAATCGGCAAAACGCTCGCCCGCGGGCGTTTCCATCCACATGCGGCCGCCACCACCACCGCAGCAGAGGGTCTGCGACCGCGACCGCTCCATCTCGACCATGGTGAGCCCCGGGATGGCGCCGAGAATGGTTCGCGGCGCCGCCACCTCGTCGTGGTGACGCGCGAGGTAGCAGGGGTCGTGGAAGGTCACATCCTGCCCGGGCAGGCCCTTGAAGGCCAGGCTTCCGGAAGCAACCAGCTCTTCCGCCAGCCGGGCATAGTGCCGTACGCGGAATGCCTCGCCGTAGTGGCGGGCGAAGGTGTCGTAGCAGTGCGGCGAAACTGTCACGACCTCCTTGACCCCGGCGTCGCCAAACTGGCGCAGGTTCGATTCGA
>SLAK01000296.1 GCA_007126855.1 Dehalococcoidia bacterium
ACGACGCCCAGCGGCTGCCGTATGGAATAGACATCCACGCCTGTGCTCGCCTGCTCGCTGAAGCCGCCCTTCAGCAGCTCCGGGATGCCGCAGGCGAACTCGACGTTCTCCAGCCCGCGGGACACTTCGCCCGCTGCGTCGGAAAGCACCTTGCCGTGCTCCGCGGTGACGATGGCTGCAAGATCGTCCTTGCGCTCTGCCAGCAACTGCCGCACACGAAACAGCACATCGACGCGCTGCGAAAGCGCCGACGCACGCCAGGCAGGGAAGGCTTCCTTCGCCGCGGCCACCGCCGCGTCGACGTCTGCGGCCGAGGCAAAGCCAACTTCGGCAGTCTGCTCACCGGTTGCCGGGTTGAATACCGGGCCACTGTCTCTCGACGACGCCTCGACGCGTTTGCCGCCGATGTAGTGCGAAATACGCCTCATTGCCATCACCCCACTCACCCGGAGGCACCCGCGCTCCGCGCAATGAACGCCCCCGGGACAGCCCTGATAGGGGCCAGTCTACGCCGCACGGGAGGCCCCTGCAGGCGGGATGGGCGTTAACGACAGACCGGCGGCGGCAGTTGAACTCGGGCCCATCGGGCCGGAGAGCACGGCTGTTCGGCCCGGCCTGGCCGACTGCGCCCGGTGTAGGGTGTGGCAGATATGCTGATGCCACACCACGCCATCCCCCGTGCCGGGATGGCGCAGAGGAGGCAGCAATGCGGCTAGAAGGGCACACCGCCATCGTCACCGGCGCCGCCCGTGGCATCGGCAGGGTCACCGCACTGGCTCTGGCGGAACGCGGGGCGAATGTCGCCGTCGCCGACCTGAATGAGCAGGTGGAGGAGACTGCCGCAGCCGTCCGCGACATGGGGCGGAAGGCCATTGCCGTGACCTTCGACGTGTCTGACCACGCCGCGGCCCGGGAAGGCGTTGCACGGATAGCGTCCGAGGTTGGGGCGCCCGACATCGTCGTGAGCAATGCCGGCATCGTGTCCAACATCGCGCCGCTGGCGAAGATGGAGCCTGCCGCCTGGCAGCGCGAACTCCAGGTGAACCTGACCGGCGCCTTCAACCTGGTGCAGGCGACCATCGGGCCGATGATCGAGCGGCAGTGGGGGCGGATTGTTGTCGTCTCCTCGGGCGCGGCGCAAACCGGCGCGCACTACCAGTCCGCCTACGCCGCGAGCAAGGCCGGCCTGCTGGGCCTGGTCAAGACCGTGACCATCGAGCACGCCCGGCACGGCATCACCTGCAACGCGATTCTGCCGGGGCTCATCGAAACCGAAAACGTGCGCCAGATGCCCGCGGAAATCGTCGAAACGGTCCGCATCCGCACCCCGGCGCGCCGCCTGGGCCGGATGGACGACATCGCCAACCTGGTGGCCTTCCTGGCGAGCGACGACGCCGCGTTTATCAACGGCGCCGAGATCAATATCGACGGCGGGCTCAGACTCAGCGGAGTGCCGCTGGGCAGCCGCCGGGAATTGCAAGAGCAGCACGGCGGCTAGATCCCGTCGCGGCAAGGAGGACGGCATGAGCGACCAGCGCATCCCCGTGCAGCCGGTCTACACACCGGACGACCTGGACGGCTTCGACTACGAGGAGAAGCTCGGCGACCCGGGCCAGTTTCCGTTCACGCGGGGGCCACGGCCACCCGGCGCACGCACCGGGTGGATCCAGCGCGAGCTATCCGGCGAGGGCGGACCCGCGCACGCGAACCAGCAGCTCAAGTACCTCCTGTCGCACGGCCAGATGGGCATCGACGTCATCGGCGACGCGCCTACGGTCGGCTACATCGACCCCGACCACCCGCTTGCCCGCCATGCGGTCGGCACCACCGGCGTATCCCTCTGCTGCCTGGACGACTACCGTGAGCTCTACCGCGACCTGCCGCTGGACGAGATCACGCTCTCACACTCGCTGCCGCCGGTCTTCCAGGTCGCGGCGCTGCACACCGTCGCCCTCGAACGCGGCATCTCGCCGGCGCGCATCCGCGGGTCGGTCATCCAGGCGCCGTACTACTGCGAGGACTGCAGCTACGCCGTCCACATGCCCTTCGAACTGCGCCTGCGCCTGGCAGCAGACTCCATTGCCTTCTGTGCGACGGAAATGCCGAAGTTCCACGCCTTCGTCGAAGACACCTACTACATCAGCGAAGGCGGCCTCGACGGCGTCGAGGAAATGGCGCTCGGCTTCGTCGAGCTGCGCGGCATCGTGCGGGAGCTGCTTTCCCGTGGCATCGACGTCGACCAGTTCGCTCCCCGCATCGCCATCCTGGTCAACTGCCGCATGGACTTCTTCGAGGAGATCGCCAAGATCCGCGCGACCCGCCGGCTCTATGCGCGCATGATGCGCGACGAATTTGGCGCGGAGGACCCGCGGTCGCTGGCAGTCAACGTCTCGGCGCACACGTCGGGGCTTTCGCTCACCGCGCAGCAGCCGGCGAACAACATCGTCCGCGGCACCGCGCAGGCGCTGGCCCTGGCGCTCGCCGGCGTGCAGGCGCTCGAGGTCTCCACCTTCGACGAGGCCTACCGCACGCCGAGCGAAGAAGCTCATATGGTCGGCCTGCGGACGCAGCAGATCCTCCAGCTCGAGTCGCGCGTGACCGAGGTCGCCGACCCCCTTGGCGGGTCCTACTTCGTCGAATCGCTCACGGACGAGATGGAGGAGCGTATCTGGAGCATGGTGCAGGAGATCGAAGCGCTCGGGGACCCGGCCGACCTGTCGGATTCCGGCTGGTTCCGGCGCATCTTCGACGAAGCCGCCGAGCGCTATTCCCGCGCCATCGGCGACGGCAGCCTGCCGAAGGTCGGGGTGAACGTACACACCATCCCCGCCGATCAGGACCGGCTGCTCCGCGACGTCTCGGAACGCAAGATCGAGCCCTTCCGCGACCGCATCGACCAGGTGGCCGCCTACCGCCGCAGCCGGGACAACACCGCGGTGCAGGCCGCGCTCGAAGCGCTGTTCGAGAGCGCCCGCGACCGCAAGGCCAACCTGATGCCGCCGGTAATCGAAGCGACAAAGGCCGGCGCGACCATGGGCGAAATGGCCGGTGTCATGCGCATGGCCTACGGGAAACCAGCCGACCCCTATGGCGCGGTGCCGCCGCCAATCGCTGCGAAGGTGACGCCATGAAGCCGCCGCGTGTCCTCATCGCGATTATGGGCCTCGACCAGCACGAGGTGGGCGCGATGGCCGCCGCCCGCATCCTCCGCGACGCCGGCATGGAGGTCATCTACAGTGGCCGCTTCAACATGCCGCCGTCGGTCGCCCGGACGGCCGTCGACGAAGACGTCGACATCATCGGCCTGAGTTGCCACTCCTGGGAGTATCTCTACTACGTCGATGAGCTGCTCGATCTGCTCCGCGCGGAGGGCTCGGACATTCCGGTGGTCGTCGGCGGCTCCGTCGTCACGCCGGCCGATGAACAGGACCTGGTGTCGCGCGGCGTCGCCGCCTGCTTCGGCCCCACTTCGACGCCGGACGGGATGGTCGCGGCCATCCAGGGGCTGGCGGACCAGCGGGCGGCGGCGGGGGCGTGAGGTGATTACTGCCGCGTCATCGTCCAGTTGCCGTCGGCCCGGACATCCCAGAAACAGGTGTTGGCGTCGCTGAAGTTGACCGTCGCGGTTTCGTCGACAGAGCCGATAGCGTTCTGGGCCAGGCCCCGCGTTGTGTCACATTCGAACGTCACGATGAAATTTGACTCACCGTCATGGGTGAAGTGCCACGAGGACGTGCCACCGGGCGACGGCGAGAACGTCCCCGAGACGTCGTCGCCAGCGCCGGAGAATGAGGTGTTGGCGCCCGGCTGGCTCTCCATCTCCTGAAACTCGAGCGTCCAGTTCCCATCGGCGTAGATGTCGACCAGGTAGGTTTCGTTGCCTTCGACCCAGCGGCGGCCGTCGTAGCTTCCGATCACGTTGACCAAAAGGCTCCTATCCTCGGCGCTGTCATAAGTGTGAACGATGAAGTTGCTCGACCCATCATGGGTGAGGTCGACCCACCAGGTCCCCGCGCCAAGCTCCACATTGAACACGACCGACTGCCCGGTGCCGCTAACGGAGAGGCCGTTGGGCGGATCCCCGACAGTGGCTTCCAGCGTCCAGTTACCGTCGGCGCGGACATCCCAGAAGCAGGAGTTGGCATCGTCGAAGTCGACCACCGTCGTGCTGTCGACAGCGCCAATCTCGTTCTGGACAAGGCTCCGGCTCGTGTCACATTCGAGACTCACGATGAAGTTGCTCGACCCGTCGTGCGTAAGGTGCCAGGCTTCGATGCCCGTGGTGGACGGCGCGAAGGTCCCTGAAACATCATCGCCGCTACCGGTGAAGGCGGTGTATGCACCTGGCTGGCTCCCCATCGCCTGGAATTGCACCGACCAGGTGCCGTCGGCGGTGATGTCGACCTGGTACGTCTCATCGCCTTCGAGCCAGCGCCGGCCGTCGTAGCTGCCGATCTCATTGACCAACAGGCTCCCCTTCTCTGCGCTGTCCTCGGTTTGCACGATGAAGTTGCTCGACCCGTCGTGGATGAGGTCCACCCACCAGTTTCCGGCGCCGAGCTCCACGTTCGAGATAACGGTGCTGCCGGTACCGCTGAATGTCTGGCCAGGATCCGGGTCAGGCGTCGGCGTTGGCGTCGGCTCCGGCGTCGGCGTGGGGTCGGGGTCTGGCGCCCGGGTGGGGTCGTGGGCAACATCGCGCACGACCATCGGCACGAAAGCGCGGCGTTCGAGCTCGTGGTCCTCGGCCTGGGTGGGGCTCGTCGTGCTGACGGCGACGGCCAGGGTGGCCGCCACAGCCATGAATCCAATTCCCAGAAGGGTAATGCCCGATACTCGTCGCATATATACCCGCCGCCGCCGCGCATGATAGGGGCGCGCCGAGACCCTCCGCAAGGAGGTTCAGCGACATTTTTGGGCGCAATTGCGTCAGGGCCTGTCGAGTTGGGATTGGCGACGGGTGCTCAAGGGCGGCGCGCGGCACATCTCGGCTTCTGTCCGCGACGTGCCAAATGGTACCCCCGCCAGGACTCGAACCTGGGCCTTCGGCTCCGGAGGCCGACACTCTATCCGCTGAGCTACGGGGGCCCTACACCCTGATGGTAGCGTCTCATGCCTCTGACCGCATCTGTATCGCCCGAATCTAGTCCAGCCGCTCCCGGTACTGGATCGCCTCGGCGATGTGCTGCTGCTCGATCACCTCGCAACCCGCCAGGTCGGCGACCGTGCGCGCCAGCTTGAGCGTGCGGTGGAAGGCGCGCGCGGAGAGGTTGAGCCGCTCCACAGCCATCTTCAGCAGGTTCCGCGACCCGTCATCGAGCATGTCCTGGGCCTGTGCGCGTACCTCGGTCGGGTTCATGTCGGAGTTCAGCATCGTGCCAGAAGTGGCGCCGACGAAGCGGTGCCGCTGCACCTCCCGCGCCTGTGCAACCCGGTCGGCGACCGCGGACGATGACTCGGCGCGCTCGTTCGAGGACAGCTTCTCATATTCGACCCTTGGCACATCGACAAACAGGTCGATCCGGTCCAGCAGCGGCCCTGAAATGCGCCGCTGGTAGCGTGCCACGAGCTGCGGCGCGCAGGTGCATTCGTGCGCCTGGTCGCCATAGAAGCCGCACGGGCACGGGTTCATCGCGGAGATGAGAGCGAAGTTCGCCGGAAAGGTTACTGACTGCCGCGCGCGGGAGATGGTGACGGTACGGTCTTCCATTGGCTGGCGAAGCACTTCGAGCACCTGCGGGCCGAACTCCGGCAGCTCATCCAGGAAAAGCACGCCGCGGTGGGAGAGGGTGACTTCCCCGGGACGCGGGACCGTGCCGCCGCCGACAAGCCCGCCGTGCGAGATGGTGTGGTGCGGCGCGCGGAACGGCCGCGTGGTGATGAGGCCGGCGCCCGGGGGCAAAAGGCCGGCCACGCTGTAGATGCGCGTCACTTCCAGCGCTTCGTTGCCGGTCATGGTGGGCAGAATCGACGGCACGGCGCGCGCCAGGAGCGTTTTCCCGCTGCCCGGCGGGCCGCGCATGATGACGTTGTGGCCGCCCGCGGCCGCGACCTCGAGGGCGCGCTTGGCGTGCTCCTGCCCGGCGATATCGGCGAAGTCAGTGCCGCGGTAGAGCTCGTCGAATTCGCTCGTGCCGTCCGCTGTGCTCGGCTGGAGCGGGACGCTGCCCAGCAGGTGGGCCATCAGCGATGCCAGGCTGTCGACCGGGTAGACATCGATGCCATCGACCAGCGCGCCCTCGGCCGCGTTGCCTGCGGGGACGAAGGCCCGCCGCTTGCCACGTGCTTTCGCCAGGGCAACCATCGACAGCACCCCGTGGACCGGGCGCACGTCGCCGTCCAGCGAGAGCTCGCCGGCAAACACGGCATCCTCGCAGTCGGCGACAGCCTGTCCACTCGCGAGCAGGATCCCGACTGCCATCGGCAGGTCGAACGACGGCCCTTCCTTGCGCAGGTCTGCCGGGGCCAGGTTCACGATCAGCCGGCTGTTCACCGGCCAGCTCAGCCCACTGTTGCGGATGGCCGAGCGCACCCGCTCGCGCGCTTCCTGCACCGATGCATCGGGGAGGCCGACGACCGAAATCATCGGGCGTTCGGACCGCGAAATGTCGACTTCGGCCTCGACGAGTTCGCCATCGAGCCCGATAAGGGCGCAACCGTAGACTTTGGCGAGCACGGCAGCATCATCCTCGCGGGCCCCGCCTGCCGTCAAACATGCGCGATCGCGTCAACGGATGTCGCGAAATTGGCGCCAGA
>SLAK01000217.1 GCA_007126855.1 Dehalococcoidia bacterium
GACGAGGTGCTATCCGAAGGCGCCCGCTGGGCCGTCCGCAAGGGTTTCGGCGATTGGGACGACCTGGAGTACGTGGAGGAACGCGGCTGCATCGGTGGCGCGATACCCGCAAACGTCTCGGAAACGGCCAAGAAACGGCAGCGTGGCGAAATGGGAACCCTCGGCTCCGGGAACCATTACCTGGAAGTGCAGGTCGTGACACGAATCTACGATCAGGCCGCGGCCAGCGCCTATGGGATCCAGCAAGACCAGGTCGTGGTGTCGATCCATTGCGGCTCACGCGGCCTCGGGCACCAGATCGGCACCGAATACCTGGTCTCGCTCGCGCGGGCCGCCTCACGCCTCGGCATGAAGCTGCCCGACCGCGAACTCGCCTGCGCGCCCATCAAGTCGCCCGAAGGCGAAGAGTACATCGGCGCCATGAACGCGGGGGTCAACTGCGCGCTCGCCAACCGGCAAATCATCGCGCAGCTCACCAGGGATGCATTCCATCGCGTCTTCCCGCGCGCAGCCGTAGAAACGCTCTATGACGTATCACACAACACCTGCAAGCAGGAAATGCACACCGTGGACGGCCAGAAACGATCGCTCTGGGTCCACCGCAAAGGCGCCACACGCGCCTTCGGCCCAGGAGATCCGTCACTGCCGGAACGATACAGGGACGCGGGGCAGCCCGTGATCATCGGCGGCAGCATGGGCACCGGCTCCTACATTATGGCCGGGACGAAAGAGAGCGAAGAACGCGCATTTTCCTCCGCGTCACACGGTGCAGGGCGGGCGGTCAGCCGCCGCCAGGCGCTGAAGCAGTGGAAAGGGCGCAATATCGTCGATGAGCTGGCCGCGCGCGGCATCCTCCTGCGCAGCACCTCCATGCGCGGGATCGCCGAAGAGGCCCCCGGCGCCTACAAAGACGTCCACCTGGTGGCTGAAGCAACAGAGAAGGCCGGTCTCGCGAAGCGTGTAGCGCTCGTTAAACCGGCCGCATGCATCAAGGGCTAGATAAGAGAGGCAGGAGACCCCGGGCAATTGCCCTTGGTGCCGGCTCCAGCCTCCCGGCCGGACGGCGCGCTCGCCGCTAAGGCGGTGGCGTATTGGTCTCCTGCTCTTCTATTGTACCCCCTCGCGGCATGCCTGTGCAGGGCTGGTGCAAACCTTTACCGAGCAACTGGACGGCGGCTAATGCCCGGCGAGCGCCACCGAGCTGGCCTGCGGCCCTTCGTCGCCATCTTCCTCGGCAAAGCGGACTTCGGCGCCCACTTCGAGCTCCTCGAATCCCGGCGGAAGCACGCTGTTGCGGTGGAAATACACCTCGCGGCCGTCATCTGCTTGCAAAAAGCCGTAGCCGTCTTCCGGGAAGAGCCGCACAACCCGGCCGCGCGGCGGTTTCGCCTCGCTTTTCACGTCGCCACGCTGCTTGCGCGCGTAATCCTCAAGCTGGCGCTCCATCGCGCTAAAGGCCTGGGTGATGGCCACACGGATATCCGGGTGGGATTGGCGGTTCACCACCAGGAATGAACCCGGCACGCCCACATCGATATCGACCTCGAAAGGGCCACCCTTCCGGCGGTGCGCCGGCGGTCCTACCAGCACCACCCGGCACGAGATGATGCGGTCGTAGAAATCTTCCAGCTTCGCAATACGCTCGTTCACGTAGCGCTCAATCTGCGGTTCGAGGATGACATCGCGGACCTGAACCTGTGGTGGTGATTCCAAAGCGTTCCCTCCCGGAGAAAGCTACACGTCGCGCGACCAGCGGCCGCGCAGTACATGCTCGTTCGGTGCGTAGTGGTATTCGAACTTGCCCCGGTAGGCACGCTCCAGCGCCTCGCCGATGCGCCGGGGAAGGTGGACGTCGGTCGTCGTGATGCTCATCGCGCCATCCTCCTCGTCGACCAGCTCCAGGATCCGGTGGAGGGGCCGTTCCGCCGTCTCCGAGGTCTCGACATTCCGCACAAGGTTGACGATCTCCTCGCGGTGGCCAGAAAGGAACTCTCCTTCGACCGTGACGAAACCGGCGGGGTACTGGTCACGCGCTCGCCGGCAGGCGGGGCACAGCCAGTCTTGGGCCTGATCCGGCGGCTCATCGAGCCATGCCCAACGTCCTTCAACAAATGCCACTTCGCATTCCGGGCACACGGCAGGGCCAGCCGGGCGGTGCCGCTCCTCATATGGATCCTTGCCGAAACCTTCGGAACGCATGTCCCCATAGGGCTTCCAAATGGGCGGGTTCTTTGATTGTGGGTTGTCGTGCACGTGGTCAGGCACGTTGCCACCTCCTTCATGCCAGTTTCTCACTCAAAACAGGCATCCTTCCTAACCACTGTGCCGGAGTATTGCCAGGGAAGCATCCGCCTGCCGGCCGTGCACAGGGGCCCGGCTGGCCCTGGCAGCCGCCCGGCAGCGACAGAGGTGAAGAAAAGGTTCGGCCATCGAGGCTCCGAAGAGCCGAAGCCGTCAGCGGGTTATTCCTGTGGCGGCGCGATGGCCTCTGTCCCAAGGTAGCGCCGGAGCACTTCCGGCACGGCGATGGAACCATCCTCGCGCTGATTGTTTTCCATGATCGCGATGAGCACCCGCCCGGGCGGAAGGCCCGAACCGTTGAGCAAGTGCGGATGCCGCGTCGACGCCTCGGACGAAGGCTTGTAGCGGATGCTGGCGCGGCGGGCCTGGAAGTCCAGGCAGTTCGACACCGAGCTCACTTCCATCCATTCGCCCTGCCCGGCGGCCCAGCATTCGAGGTCGTAGGTCTTCGTCGCATTGAAGCCCACGTCGCCGCTGCAGAGTTGCACCACCCGGTAGGGCAACTCGAGCTTGTCGAGCAGCGCGCGTGCACGTCCGACCAGGAACTCCAGTTCGCTATCACTCTGCTCGGGCTCGACGAAGGCGAACATCTCCACCTTCTCGAACTGGTGGACGCGCTTGAGCCCGCGGACGTCCCTCCCGGCGCTCATCTTTTCCCGCCGGAAGCACGGCGTATGGGCGACAAAGCGCATGGGGAGCATGCCCGGCGGGATCACCTCGTCGCGGTAGAGGTTCACAAATGGCACTTCCGCGGTTGGTGTGAAGTAGTAGTCCTCCTCCGCGTCACGGTAGAGGTTGTCCCGGAATTTCGGGAGCTGCCCCGCTGCATAGAGCGACGCCTCCGAAAGCATGTCCGGCAGATAGCACTCCGTGAACCCGGCCCGGATATGTTCGTCCAGGCAAAACTGGATGATCGCGCGATGGAGGCCCGCGATCGCCCCGCGCATGACGAAGAACCGGCTTCCCGACATCTTCACACCGCGTTCGAAGTCGATCCCGCCGAGCTCCGGCCCAAGGTCCCAGTGCGGCTTCGGTTCAAAGTCGAAGGCCGGCAACTCACCCGAGGTGTCGACGATGACATTGGCCGACTCGTCGGCGCCTTCAGGGACCGATGGGTCCAGAATGTTGGGCACTTCCAGCAGCGCGTTGTGCAGATCGCGTTCCACGTCCCGCAGTTCGGCCTCCAGGCCGTCGAGCCGGTCACCCAGCTCGCGCATGGCGGCGATGCGCCGGTTGCGCTCCTCTTCGTCCTTCGTCTTGCCGATTTCCTTACTGACCGCGTTGCGTTCGGCGCGCATCGATTCGACTTGCTTGATGAGCACTCGCCGCCGCTCGTCGAGCCGGAGCACGTCGTCGATCGGCGCCTCGGCGCCCCGCCGAGCGATGTCAGCACGGACCCGGTCTTCGTTTTCGCGGATGAACTGCGCAGAAAGCATGGCTATGTCTCCAGGGCTGCCGCGGCATCGATGGCTCTGACCCCAAGGAGCCTCACGTCTTCGGCGACGCCGACGAGCGTACCACCGGGCTCCTGCAGTGAGAACTCGCGGACCAGCTCTTCGCGCGTCGCCCACCGGTGCGGCCCGTGGGGGATGGGCGCATCGAAGTCGACCGGTCGGGGCGCGACAGTGAAATACACGTGGTCGATGTGCTGATGGAAGGGCTGGTCTTCGCGCACGATGTCCTCGAGCAGGATGACCGCCGGCGGCGGCAGCACCTGCGGCCCCGAGCATTCGATAAGGTCCCGCGGCGGGATCACTCGCGCTTCGATGCCGGCCTCTTCCAGAGCTTCGCGTTCGGCGGCCTCCACGGGATGTTCATCCCGCTCGCAGTGGCCGCCGGGCGGCAGCCACATCCGTAGCCGGGAGTGCCAGAGCAGCAGCGTCCGATCCCGGCTGACCACGTAGGCCGTCGCCGTGTGGTGGCGTTCGACCGAACCGTCCTCGCGGGGGATGTGTCGCGTCATCGCTTCTCGCTGCGGAGCTGCGGGAACAGGATTACCTCCCGGATGCTGGGCTGCCCGGTGAGGATCATCACGAGCCGGTCGATGCCTATGCCGAGACCCCCGGCGGGCGGCATCCCGTGTTCCAGCGCAAAAATGAAGTCTTCGTCGATCATCTCGGCTTCTTCGTCGCCAGCCGCGCGGAGGCGAAGCTGCTCTTCGAACCGTTCGCGCTGATCGAGCGGGTCGTTCAGTTCGGTGTAGGCGTTGCCCACCTCGAAGCCGCCCATGAACACCTCGAAGCGCTCGACAAGCCTCGGGTTCTCCGGCTTCCGCTTTGCAAGCGGGGAAAGCTCGACAGGGTAGTCCAGCAGGAACGTTGGCTGGATGAGCTGTGGCTCCACATAGTGCGACATCGCCTCGTCGGCCAGCTTTCCGTAGCCCACGTCGTCCGGGATCGGCACATCGCGCCGGCGAAGCTCTTTTTCGAGCGACGCTGCGTCCGGGAAGGCCGCCAGGTCCAGGTCGCCGTACTCCTTGAGCGCATCGTAGAAACTGAGGCGGCGCCAGGGCGGGGTGAGGTCGATCTCCTGGTCGCGGAAGGTGCATGCCAGGCTGCCGAGCACGTCCTTCGCGACCGTGGTCACCATGTCCTCGACCATCCGCGCGACGTCGTTGTAGTCGGCGTAGGCCTCGTAGGTTTCGAGCATGGTGAACTCGGGGTTGTACTTCGCGCTGAATCCTTCGTTGCGGAAGATGCGGCCAAGCTCGTAGACGCGGTCGAAACCGCCGACCACCAGGCGCTTCAAGTAGAGCTCCAGGCTGATGCGGAGAAATCGGTCCTCGCCAAGGGCATCGAAGTGGGTCTGGAAAGGCCGCGCAGCCGCGCCGCCCGCTTCCTCCTGGAGCACCGGGGTCTCCACTTCCAGGAAGCTGCGCCCGTCCAGGAAACGCCGGATGCCGGATACGATCTGGCTGCGCATGGTGAAGACGCGGCGCGTCTCCTCGTTCGCCATCAGGTCCAGGTAGCGGCGACGCTGCCTGATCTCTGCATCGGCGAGGCCATGGTACTTCTCAGGCGGCGCGTGCAGTGCCTTCGTCAGCATTGTCCAGGTGTGAGCCTTCACGGACGGCTGGCCGGTACGCGTGCGCATCGGGTTGCCGTGGACACCGATGATGTCCCCCAGGTCCACCAGCTTCAGGCGGTCGAATGCCTCATCTCCAACAACGTGGCGCTGGACGAGCGCCTGGATACGCCCGCTGCCATCCATCAGGTCGATGAACGCGGCCTTGCCCATCTTCCGGAAGGCAACCACCCGCCCGGCGACATCGATGGGGTCGACTTCCGGCTCGTCGGCTTCGAAACCCTCGATGAGCGCGTTCGCCTCGGCTGCGCTATGGGTGCGCGCCGCTCGTGGCGGGTAGGGGTCGATGCCCAGCTCGCGGAGTTGCTCCAGCTTGGCGACCCGCTGTGCCATCAATTCGTCCACGAATCGAACCTCCGATCTGCGCCACGAGAAAGGCCGCCTCGCGGCGGCCCGGCAAAGTCATCGATGCGCCGCGGCTAATCGATCTCGAGAATCTTGATCTTGATGACGCCCCGGGGGGCGTTCACCTCAACTGTGTCGCCAACTTGCTTCCCGAGCAACGCCGCCCCGACGGGCGAGTCGTTCGAAATCCGCCCTTTGAGCACATCCGCCTCCGGTGGGCCAACGATCTGGTAATGGCGGACGTTCCCGTCCTGGTCCACTTTCACCCCGCTGCCCACGACGATGCGGGCCGCCGAATGCGCCGTGTCCTCGTCAATGATGACAGCCCGGCGAAGGACATCCTCGATCTCGAGGATGCGGCCCTCGATACGCCCCTGGTCCGTCTTGGCGTCGTCGTACTCCGCGTCGGTCTGGCTGGAACCGAGCTCGCGAGCGTGGTGGATCCGCTCGGCCACGGCCTTGCGTTCCTCACGCAAAGTACCCAGCTCCGCCAGGAGGCGGTCCTTGCCTTGAGCAGTGAGCGGTACGGGTTGTTCGGGCATAGCAGGCCTCAACACATAGAAAGAACCGAGGCATACCTCGCCCCGGTCGTGCCGCAGTATACCCATAGATGAAATTGGCGAGCAACACGCGTTCAGGCGCCTTTCCCGGCCCACTGCGTGAAGATGGAGGATAGATGACGGTTGTGCTCAGTGAGCATGACGGGATAATCGGAGCGATGCACTTTGAACCATCCGCCGTCCGGGCCAGGGGAAAACTCGGATGAATCGGGGCGGCCAGCTTCCATGGAAGTCCGGCGACGGCCCGGCGCTGCACGCGCCATCCCGTCGGAATAACCTCATGCGCGCAGGCGTCATGGGCGCGATCGTTGTCGCACTCCTGGGGGGCGTTTGGCTAGGCTACCAGGCCCTCTTCTCCGGAGGCTGCGACGGCGGCTATTGCCCCGCGGGGATCGATGTCGACCCGCCGCAGGGCTTCGCCTTCGC
>SLAK01000243.1 GCA_007126855.1 Dehalococcoidia bacterium
CCCGCACGAGCGCTCGCAGCTCTTCGAGCGTCTCCGGGGCGCGGAAGCCGGCTGGCTCCATCCCTGCGATCGACGTGACTTCCTGCTTTGCTACCTCAGACATAGGCCTCGGGCCCCGCCGCTTTCATGGCGTGTTCCTGGTGCGCCATCTCCCCGCATCCAGTGCCTGTGGGCAGCATTTTGCACGGATTGAAGCGCCCGTCGTTGCCGAATGGCTCGCGCAAAAGGCGCATGTTCTCGAGGTCGGCATCCGAGTACACCCAGGACATAAACCGCTGCTTCTCGAAGCCAACGCCGTGCTCGCCCGTAAGCGCTCCGCCGGCATCCACGCATGCCCGCATCACCGCCGCGCCGGCTTCGAGCACCCGGGTCGTCGCGCCCGGCTCGCGCTCATCGAAGAGGATGCACGGGTGCAGGTTGCCGTCCCCCGCATGGAATACATTCGCCACGGCCAGCCCATATTCCTGGCTGATCTCCCCGACCCGGATCATCGTCTCCACCAGCTTCGACCGCGGCACCACCCCGTCGAGGATGTAGTAATTCGGCGCCAGTTGGCCCAGCGCCCCGATGGCGCCCTTGCGCCCGCGCCACAGCAGCTCGCGCTCCCTGGCGTCGCTCGCCTCGCGAACCTCTCGCGCCCCGTTGCCCCTGCAGGCCTCGCGTGCTTGCCCTGCATCGCGTTCAACCATCGCTTCAGGCCCGTCGAGTTCCACCAGCAGGACCGCTCCTGCGTCCGGCGGATAGCCGCAGGCCAGTCCCGCTTCGACCGCTTGCATGGTTGTCTGGTCCATCATCTCCAGCGCCGCCGGCACAATCCCCGCGCCGATCACCGCCGAAACCGTCCTGCTCGCATCCTCGATGCGTTCGAATATCGCGAGCATCGTCCGCACTGTCGACGGCACAGGCAGCAGCCGGACAACTACCTGCGTGGCGATGCCCAGCGTCCCTTCCGAACCGATGAACGCGCCGCGAAGGTCGTAGCCCAGCGCATCCGGAACCCGGCCGCCCAGCCATACCAGCTCGCCGCTCGCCGTGACCACCTGGACACCCAGCACATGGTTCGTGGTCACACCCAGCGAAAGGCAGTGCGGCCCGCCTGCGTTCTCGGCAACGTTCCCGCCGATAGTGCACGCGCGCTGGCTGCTGGGGTCCGGCGCATAGAACAAACCGTGGCGCGCTGCGGCTTCCGACACCTGGATGTTCACCACTCCCGGCTCCACCACGGCCAGCCGGTTCTCCGTGTCTATCTCCAGGATTCGCCGCATCCGCGATGTCCCGATGACCACTCCCCGCTCCGCTGGCACCGCCCCGCCGCTCAATCCCGTCCCTGCCCCTCGCGGCGTCACCGGCACGCCGAATTCGCGGCATACTCGCACGCACGCAGCCACCTCTTCCGCGTTCCCCGGCAGCACCACGGCGTGCGGCGTGCTCTTGTCGATCGTTCCGTCGTACTCGTAGACGCGTAGATCTTCCTGGCGGTAGATCACGTAGTCGCGTTCGACGACACGCTGCAGCGCGGCGACCAGGTCACGCCTCGTGGCCATTGCATCCATCCATCTGGCACTCGCGGCAGAGCCCGAAAATCGCGAAGTGGTCGAGGTTCGGCTCGAATCCAAGCTCGGCTTTTAGCCGGGCCCCCATGTCTTCGAGATAGTGATGGTCCAGGTTTTCGATGCTGTCGCAGCTCGTGCACACCAGGTGGTGGTGTGGCTCCTTGTCCGACCACTCGAACATCGAGTCTCCCGTGCCTACGTCGATAGCGGTCACCACACGCATCCGCTTCAGCACGTCGAGTGTGCGGTAAACGGTGCTCAAATCGACGGCCGGGAAATGGCGCCGCACGTCGTCGGCGATCTGCCCTGCTGTCACATGCCCGCGCGCCGTCCGGAGTGCACGGATAATCATCATGCGCTGGGGCGTAACCTTGTGGCCCGCACGCCGCAGCATCATCGCAACATCGCTATCTTGCATCGAGCCCCAGTCTACACGCCCGCCACCCAAGCCATGGCTCCCGTTGCCAACAAATGCGCTCGCTATCCCCGTCCGACTACCAGATGCCGAGCATCATCTTCACGTCTTCGCTGGCCATCGTCCGCGGGTCCCAGGGCGGATTCCAGACAATCTGTACATCGACATCCTTCACCCCTGGCACTTCCTTCAGCTTCGCATAGGCTTCGCCGCGGATAACCGGGCCAAGGGGGCACCCGGGACTCGTCAGTGTCATCGTGATAAGCACGTCGCCGTCGTCGTATTCGATGTCATACACCAGGCCCAGCTCGACAATGCTCATGTCGATCTCCGGGTCCTTCACCTCGGCCAGCTTTTCCCGCAGTTCTTCAACCGTTGGTGCAGCAGTCTCTGCCATAGTCCTTCTAACCTCCTGCTTTCGCGTCGACCGGCGACTCTACGCAGTCCGCCAGTACTTTCGCGGCGAGCGTCGCGCACTTCACGCGCGCATGAAATTTGGCGACGCCCTGGAACGCCTCCAGGTCGCCGATAACCGGGTCCGGTTCCTCGCCGCGCAAGACCATGTCCTCGAAGCGGTGCGCGATGTGCAGTGCGTCGTCCACCGGCTTGCCGGTCACGAGTTCGCCCAGCATCGCCGCGCTGGCCTGGCTGATCGAACAGCCCTGCCCGTCAAACGTCAGCTCCTCAATCGTGTTCCCATCGAGCTTCACTTCGATCGTAATCTCGTCGCCACACGTCGGGTTCAGCCCCTCCGCGCGGTGCGTTGGCTGTGGCAGCGAACCCCGGTTCTTCGGGCTGCGGTAGTACTCCAGGATCAGGTCCCGGTAGAGCTCGTCAAACAGCGCTTCTGGTCCCGGCATGGCCGAAAACCCTCCGGACGTCCTCGAGCGCTTCTACCAGCGCATCGATCTCGCTGGTCTCATTGTAGATGTAGAAGCTTGCCCGGCTCGTTGCCGGCACGCCCAGCCGCCGCATCAGCAACTGCGCGCAGTGGTGGCCAGCGCGGATCGCCACCCCGTGCGTGTCCACAATGGTGCTGATGTCGTGCGGATGCGCCTCTGCCATCGTGAAGCTCACCGCGCCTCCGCGGTGCTCCACATCCGTGGGCCCGTGAATCGTCAGCCCTTCGATGGTCGAAAGCCGGTCCAGCGCATAAGCGGTCAGCGCCTTCTCGTGCTCCCGAACAGCCTCCATGCCAATCGACTCGAGGTAATCAACCGCCGCCGAAAAAGCGACGACATCTGCGATGTTCGGCGTCCCTGCTTCAAACTTGTGAGGCACGTCGGCCCAGGTCGACCCTTCCTCGCGGACCACGGAGATCATCTCGCCGCCGCCAAGGAAGGGCTGCATTTCCTCCAGCAGATCGGTGTCTGCCCAGAGCACCCCGACGCCCGTTGGCCCGGCCATCTTGTGCGCGGAAAAAGCGAGCACGTCGCAGCCCAGCGCCTCCACGTCCACCGGCAGGTGCGGGACGCTCTGTGCCGCATCCACCACGAATAGCGCGCCGGCGGCGTGCGCCATCTCGGCGATCTCGCTGATGGGGTTGATGGTCCCGAGCACGTTCGACGCGTGCATCATCGTGACCAGCTTCGTCTTCGGCGTGATCAACGACCGCAATTCGTCCAGCTTCAAGTAGCCCTGATCATCGACATCGGCATACTTCAGCACCGCGCCGCGCCGCCGCGCGAGCAGCTGCCAGGGCACGATATTCGAATGGTGCTCCATCACGCTCAGCACGATCTCGTCGCCCTCGTTCACGTGCGTGTCGCCCCAGGTACGGGCAATCAGGTTCAGCGATTCCGTCGTGTTGCGCGTGAAGACAATGCCTTCCGGCGCCGGTGCGTTGATGAAGCGCGCGACCCGCGTGCGTGTGTCTTCGTACTGCTCGGTCGCCCGCACCGCCAGCGTGTGGATGCCGCGATGGATGTTGGAATTGTCCTGCTCGTAGTAGCGCACCAGCGCATCGATCACGCTACGAGGTTTTTGTGTCGTTGCCGCATTGTCCAGATACACCAGCGGTCGCCCGTGCACCTCCTGGTGCAGGATCGGGAAGTCCTGGCGTATGGCTCGTGTGTCGATGCTCATGCGGCGCTCCTCGCAGTCAGGACAGTTCCACCTCGATTTTGCC
The DNA here is from genome assembly GCA_007126855.1 of Dehalococcoidia bacterium. GTDB lineage: Bacteria > Chloroflexota > Dehalococcoidia > Tepidiformales > Tepidiformaceae > SLAK01. Next base: position 4,097 of record SLAK01000243.1, read on the forward strand.
GTCTTGCTCGCGTACCGGATACGTCTTCACCGGGCGCACCGCTGGAAGCGTCAACGCCTTCCCGCTGGTCACGTCGAAGCGGGCACCATGCCGCGGGCACTCGATCTGTTCGCCGATCAGTTCGCCCTGGTCGAGTGGTCCGCCATCGTGCGTGCACAGGTCATCGATGGCGTAGATCCCGTTGTTCGTTCGGCACACAGCCAGCCGCGTTTCGCCAATCTCCACGACGATGACCTTTCCCGCTTCCAGCTCCGACGATTCCGCTACACGATTCCAGCTCATGCCCCCTCCTTCAGTTTCGCCTCCAGGCTCTGCGCGATCTCTTCGCGCAGCTCCTCGCCCGGCACACGGTCCAGCACCTGGCTCAGGAAGCCCCACACCAGCAAGTCCTCCGCAGCCGCCCGGTCCAGCCCGCGCGTCTGGAGATAGTAAAGCTGTTCTTCGTTCACCGGCCCCGCCGTCGCGCCGTGCGAACAGCGGATCACATCGTTGGTCAGGATCTCCAGCACCGGGTCGCTGTCCGCTTTCGCTTGCTTGCTGAGCAACAGGTTCCGGTTCTCCTGGTTCGCGTCCGACCGCCGGGCATGCAGGCCTACCCGCGTCACACCGTAATACACCGCGCGAGACGCGCCGTCCAGCGCCGACTTGATAATCAGGTCGCTGCGCGTGTCCTCGCCGATATGGTCCTGGAGCGTGTAGAAGTTGTGGTGCTGATTCGCGTTGCCGACGGTCAGGCCGAGGACCTCGCTCGACGAACCGCGGCCTTCGAGCGAGGCCTCGATGTGATGCTTCAGCACCTTTGCACCGGTCGCCACCGTCAGGCTCACCACTTCCGCGGCCTTGTTCGTGACGGTCCGCTGCTCCTTGAAGACGCGCGTCTCTTTGCCCCAGCGGTGTAGCGACGTGTATTCGACTCGCGAATCGGCCCCCGGCAGGATCTCCACGGCCGGCAACGCGATCATATCCTCGTTGCTCGAACGGAAGTCTTCGATGATGCGTACCCGGCTGTTCGCGCCGGTCACGATAACGGTGTGCGGTGTCGCCAACTGCCCCGCAGAGGAGAAGGCACGGACGATCCGGATTGGCTTCTGCACTTCCTCGTTCGCCGGCACGTTTACCAGGAGGCCGCCGGCGAGAAACGCGTAATGTAGGGCACTCAGCTTGCTGCGGTCCATCGGGACGGCATTAGTGACCGTCTTTTCCAGCGTCGCTGCCTCGTGGGTGTTAGCCGCGCCGAAAGGCACGAGCATGTGGCCGGTCTGTTCAACAAAGACCGGCGCCGAATCCTCGAATACAGCGACAGCAGCGCCATCGGCTTCAACGCCGTAGCGTTCGCGGACGGCGTCGGCGGAAATTGTCTTCTTGTCGCCCACGACCGGCCGGTAGTCGCCGATCGCAAGGCTGGACACGTCCAGGTACTTCCATGGACGCTCCTTTGTGGTTGGCATGGCCTTCGCCGTTGCCTCGGTGGCCGCGGCTGCTCGCAGCGCTGTCAGCCATGGCGCGTCGTCAAGCTGTTTTCCGAGCGCCGCGCTCGCGGCCTCGTCGAGGGCGCCCTGCGTCCGGGGCTCGTCAACCGCTTGTGTCATGAATCTCTCCTCTGGCTTGCGGCGCAGCGGCGGCTCGAGCACCGCCCGCTGCCCGTTCAATCGTCTTAAGGTGGGCGCCGTGGCCTAGCCGATAGCGCCTTCCATCTGCAGCTCGATGAGCCGGTTGAGCTCCACGGCGTATTCCATCGGGAGCTCCTTCACGATGGGCTCCACGAATCCATTCACGATCATCTTCGCGGCCGCTTCCTCGCTCATCCCGCGGCTCATCAGGTAGAAGAGCTGATCCTCGCTGAGCTTGGATACGTACGCCTCGTGCTCGATGTGCACGTCCGGCGCATCGATCTCCATCGTCGGGTAGGTATCCGAACGCGACTCCTCGTCGAGCAGCAGCGCGTCACAACGAACCGTCGACCGCACGTTCTCGCAGTCCTCGTAGACCTTCAGCAGGCCGCGGTAGCTCGTGCGGCCGCCGTCCTTGCTGAGCGACTTCGAGATGATCGTGGAGGTCGTGTCCGAAGCGGCATGGATAACCTTCCCGCCTGCGTCCTGGTGCTGTCCCTGGCCGGCGAATGCCAGCGAAAGGATCTCGGCGTGTGCACGTGGTCCCATCAGGTAGACAGACGGGAACTTCGTGGTCAGCTTCGAACCAAGGTTGCCGTCGACCCACTCCATTACCGCGTCCTCGTGGGCCACGGCGCGCTTCGTCACCAGGTTGAAGACGTTGTTCGACCAGTTCTGGATCGTCGTGTAGCGGACGCGTGCGCCCTTCTTCACCACGATCTCCACCACCGCACTGTGCAGCGAATCGCTCGAGTAAATTGGTGCCGTGCAGCCTTCCACGTAGTGCACCGAACTCCCCTCATCCGCGATGATGAGCGTCCGCTCGAACTGGCCCATGTTCTGGGTGTTGATGCGGAAATAGGCCTGCAGCGGGATGTCCACGTGAACTCCCGGCGGCACGTAAATGAACGAACCACCAGACCATACCGCCGTGTTTAGCGCCGAATACTTGTTGTCCCCTGCGGGGACCACCGTTCCGAAGTGCTCACGCACGATCTCCGGATGTTCC